>NZ_DLJR01000031.1:0-80312 GCF_002484365.1 Empedobacter sp. UBA7611 | reverse complement strand
CCCAACTTTTGTCCCTGATCCTATAATTCGACACAATTGTTCGATTGGCGTTCAATTCTAGAACCAAATCATTCAACGAAAATTTTGGATTTAGAAATAACTTTTGTTCTTCAAATAATTGCAAACTTTGTTCGAAATCTTCATCAATTTCAACTTCGAATTTTGTTTTTTCTAATTGATTTTCTTCCTTAATATCTAACTCAAGTATTGTTATTTCATCAAGACATTTTTGTAAATAATTCTTCTTTTTTTGATGTTTTTGATTCATTTTATAAAAAACAATTCCACCAAAAATTAGAATTACTACTAAACCAAAAAATGAAGATCTTTTGAAGTTTTGATTCTTTTCTTTCAATAAATTTCGTTCAGTTTTCAGGAATGTATTTTCATATTTCTCGAGATTTGGTTTCAAAACAGTATGATCAGCCACATAAAATAAACTATCAAAAGACAATAAATTATTTACAGATAATAATTTATCTCGACTATTTCCATATTTCTCGTTGTATTCAACTACTCGTTCATAAGAAAGTCGCAGTTCTTCATCAAGAATTTTATATTGTTTTGAGAATTCCACAACATTTTCAAAATATTGGATTGCTTCTCTATTTCGCTTTTGTTGATATAAAATTTCACCTAAAAATTGCTCCGAAATCACATACCATTTGATATCATTTTGCTTCCAGAAAGCTTGTTGTGCTTTTTTCAATGTATTAAATGCCGAATTATAATCTTTTTTGTAGAAATCAATAATTCCTTTATTCTTCAAAGCATATTGATAATTTACCGTATCAACCGTTTCAGATAATTCAATTTTGTTGTAATAATCACTTTTGTTCAGATGATTTGTTTTGCTATATAAATAAGACAATTTCCCAAGAATGGAAAGGTAAATACTAAACGATTTTGACTGATGTTTATATTTCTCGAAATATGGTAAAGAAGCTTCATACAATTCTATAGATTCCTTTATTTCATGTAAGTTTTCTTTTGTTTTCGCAATTCCTACAAGCGAAGAATAAAATGTAAAATCATCTTTTATTTCAGTTGATAGTTGTTTCGAAATGGTGAAATTTTTCAAAGCATTATTGTAATTACGTTGCTCCAAAAAATAATTTCCTTTTTCGATATAAGCTTCACTCAACACAACTTTATCATTCAACCGATAAGCTGTTGAAATCGTAGAATCAATAATTCGAAGATTTTCTTCAACCAAATCATTATTTTTTTGACGTAAAAATTCAGCTTTATCTTTTTGTGTTTTTCCAAACATATTTACTGAACTGAATATGAATAGAATAACTATAATAAATTTAAGAAGCCTATTTCCCGAAATTATAAAACGTAACATATTATATTTCTTTAATTTAAATAACATTGTAAACAATTATCATTTGACACCAAGTTGATAAAAAACATTTAAAAATATAAATTAAAATTGTTCAAACAAAAATTTTACTTCCTCTAAATGTAAGTAAAACAATAATCAACACAATTTTATTATGAAGTTTCTACAATTAATTCTCATTTTGATTAGCTCTTTTGCTTTTGCACAAGAAAAATATTCGATTACAGGATATATTTCATCAGAAAAAGAGTCAAAAACAATTCACGCAAAAGTTATTTTATACGATGAATTTCAAAATGTTATTCAAACAATTGAAACTGAAAATTCTAAATTTAACTTTGAAAATTTAGAACCTAAAATCTATTTAATTTCTGTTATTTATGACAATAATATTCAAGATGAAGAACCTTTTTATTTGAACGAAAATAAAACATTTCACTTAAACATTGATGAAACTGTACAAATTGATGAAGTTATAATCAATGGAAAAAAAGAAACTTTCAAAATAGAAAATGGCAATTATAATATTGATGTCGCCAATTCAAATTTTAATAAACTTGCTACAACTAAAGAATTATTTTCAAAATTACCAAGCGTCATGTTAGGCGCAGATCAAGAAACATTGACAATTATTGGAAAAGGAAACCCTTTGTTGTATTTGGACGATCAACAAGTTGATTTTTCTACCATTTCGAGTTTAGCAATTGAGGACATAAAATCGATTGAAATTATCAAAAACCCTTCTGCTAAATATGAAGCAAATGGAAAATCTATCGTAAAAATTAATCTAAAGAAAAGTAAAAAAGAAGGTTTAAAATTGACTTTGCAAGAAACATTATCTTTCAAAAGAAAGTTTAATAATTATTTCAATTCGACTTTTCAAATTCGTAAAAATAAAAGCGAATTTAAACTGAACGCATCTTATAATCAACTAAATCCGTGGGAAGGAAATGGATTCGATTATCGCATAAAAGACAAAAATATTCAGTCCAATTATTTCATAAAATCGCAAACTAAACGTCCACATTTTATTGTAAACACAAGCTTTTTTCAGGAATTAAATGAATCTGGAGATTATTTTTCGTTTGCTATTAATTCAAATTTTAGAAAAGATAAAGGTTTGCTTGATACCAAAACAGAATATACCGAAAACAATGAAAATCAATCTATTTTAACGTTAAATGATAATGAAAATCATCGAAATTTTGTGAATACTTTGGTGAATTACAATAAAAATATTACGTCAATCGATGCAAGTATTTTAACAGGTTTACAATACACGATTTATAACACAGGAACAATATATTATTTTTACAATAAGATTAATGAGAATAATATCAAATACAATCAATCGCGCTATCAAAAATATCGTCTTAAGGTTTTTGCAGGAAAATTTGATGTAGAGAAAAAGTTTGAATCTGATCAAAAAATTGAATTTGGAGGACGTTTTACGCATGCAAAATCTGAGACGAATAATGAAACATTTTTTCCTCAACAATCATCAGAAGAATTTCTTTATAATTTCAAAGAACTGAATCTTTCCGCCTATTTGCAATACACTAAAAATTATGAAAAATGGAATTATAAAGCTGGATTAAGAACAGAAACGACTAATTCTAAAGGTTTTGATGAAATAAAACAACTTTCGGATATTGATAAAAAATACATCGATTGGTTTCCGAATGCAGAAATTAATTACACTTTTGATAATAAAAATGCGTTAACAATTTACTATAAACGTACAATTGATAGACCGAATTACAGCAATCTTTCTTCTGGGAATTTGTACGGAAGTCCTTATATCGAATACAGTGGAAATTTTAATATTTTACCTACTTACACCGACACATTTTCAGCGAATTATTCATTAAAAAAATGGAACATGAATGTGACGTATTATCAAAGTAAAAATCCGATGAATTATACATTAATTTATAATGATGTGAGAAATATTTCAACATTTACAACGATTAATTTCGAAAAAGAAAAAAACATTTCTGTTGCTTTGGATGTTCCATTCGAATATAAATTTTGGTCAACACAAATTAGTTTAGCTATGATTCATAGTAAAATAATTGATGAAAAAGCTGTGTTAAAAAAATCGATTCCGTATATCTATTTATACTCTAATCACAATTTCAAATTGGGAAAAGATTTCAACTTTATGGTTGATGGATATTGGTTAAGCAAACGAACTGAAGGAATTTATGATCGAAATTCTCAAGTTATCGTTAATCTTGGATTGACAAAATCATACAAAAACTTTGATTTTTCTATTCGTTTCAATGATTTATTCAAACAAATGAAATTTAGCGAAACACTGAATTATGATAAAATAAGTTCTAAAAATCTATTTTTAGTCGATTATCAAGAACTATCAGTTAGTGTTAAATATAATTTTGGCCGATTAAATAAAACCATCTCGAAAGAGAATAAAGTAAATGAAGAAGAAGATAGAATTAGGTAGTAGTTTTATTTTCAAAATTCAATAAATCGTATAACTTTGCTTTCATAATTTAAAGAAATAAAATGTTTAAATTTATTCGTAAGGTTGTAATTTATCTTTTTGTAGCTCATCTTGTATACATTGTTGTGTTAAAGTGGATTAATCCGCCGTTCACGATTACGCAAGTTCAGCAAGGTTTTGAACAAGGAAAATTTAAGCGCGATTATATTTCCTATGAAGAAATGGGACGAAATATAAAATTGGCTGTAATTGGTTCCGAAGATCAAAAGTTTCCTGTACACAATGGATTTGATATGGATGGAATACAAGAAGCGATCGAAAAAAATAAAGAAGGGAAAAAACTTCGTGGAGGTTCTACGATTTCTCAACAAGTAGCGAAAAATGTGTTTTTGTGGCAAGGTCGTTCTTGGTTGAGAAAAGGATTGGAAGTTTATTTTACGTTTATGATCGAAAAAATT
The DNA here is from genome assembly GCF_002484365.1 of Empedobacter sp. UBA7611. Taxonomy (NCBI): domain Bacteria; kingdom Pseudomonadati; phylum Bacteroidota; class Flavobacteriia; order Flavobacteriales; family Weeksellaceae; genus Empedobacter; species Empedobacter sp. UBA7611. The sequence goes on along the minus strand of NZ_DLJR01000031.1, from coordinate 76,039 downwards.
TGGGGCAAACAACGTATTTTAGAAATGTATTTGAACACTTCAGAAATGGGAATTGGTGTTTTTGGAGTTGAAGCAGCTTCAGAATATTATTTTAATAAACCAGCTAAAGATTTAACCAAAAATGAAGCGGCTCGAATTGCAGCAGCTTTGCCATTGCCACGAAAATATAATGTGAATCCGCCTTCGTCTTTTATCAGTAGACGCGCTAGTCATATAGAGCGACAAATGCGAAATATACAAGGAAGCACTGATTTGGAAAAGGTTTTAGGAGAATAAAATAGAAAAGAGAAGTTAATAAGCTTCTCTTTTTTGTTTTATTACTCTCTCCAATTAATTTTAACCGCAGAAATTTTCTCTAATTCCAAACGAATTTCAGGAAGTAAATTGAAATCATTTTTCATGTAAAAAGCCAACGGAGAACAATAAGGCTCTCCATTCGCTTTTGTATCTTTTTCATGGTCGATTACCCAACCATTTAGTTCTGTCGAAAATGTTTTTAATCGATTAAGAATTTTACGTCCCAAACCAATTTGATGCAACTCGCTATCCACAATTATTGCAAACCATTTTTCATAATCTCTTTCGAAAATCACCGCCCAAGCATGCATTTGATTGTTTTCATCAACAGCAAAAAAATGTTTCGCATCAATCAAACCATTCAGATAATTTTCGGTATCCTGTAAACTCTCAAAAGCTAGATTAATAGGATATTCATTGTTCCAAATTTTAAAAATATAATCTTTATGAATTTGGTTTAATGTTGTAAAGGAATAGATTTCGAATGAGTTAAGTTGAGACATAAAATGATTTCTTATTCCGCTAAATATACTAATTTATTTAGTCAAAATTTCTTTTAAAATCAAAGGTTTATCAGTTGTAATATAATCAGCTTTCATATCAATCATTTCTTGCATCACTTTTGGGTCGTTAACTGTCCAAACATTAACCAATAAGCCCAAATCTTTCGCTTCTTTCAACCAAGTAGGATTTTTCTGAAAAACGCTATAATGATAATCAATTCCATTCCAATTTTTCGCTTTTACTTCTTGAGGAGACAAATCTCCAGCTAAATAAGAAATGTGAAATTTAGGTGCTAATTTCTTGAATTCATCACAAATATTTTGACTAAATGAAATGATTTCAACTTGTTTTTCTACTTTATGTTTTTTGATGATTTCAATTGCTTTTCTTACTGCACGATCTTCATTTTCTTTTGATGAGTGAGGTTTTAATTCGAAAATTAATTTAACTTTCTTATTCTTTTTTCCTTGTTCAAAATATTCTTCTAAAGTTGGCATGTTTTCGTTGTTAGCCAATTTCAACGTTTTTAAAAGAGAAGAATTAGTCATTTCGATTGCATGACCTTGAAAATTATCATCATGATTTACCATCAAAACATCATCAGCGCTAATTAATACGTCAAATTCAGAACCATAAGCACCAATTTCTTGTGCAGATTTTAAAGATTTGATCGAATTTTTTGCATTATTCTCGGTGTCCCAATAACCGCGATGAGCAATAATTTTTTGAGCATTTGCCATATTCGTAAGCATAAAAGTTGTTAAGGCAGTAAATATAAATTTTTTCATGATGAATTGTTTTTTCGAAGTAAAATTATTTTGTTTAAAGGATTTTGACGTTACCTAAAGATTAAGAAGTTGAATTTATAAAAGAATCTGTCGAAAAGCAGTAAATTTTGACTGGAATAAAATTGCGATTGCGCCGAATTTCACTTAATTTTGCACAAAGACAAACACAATGACGCAAGGAATTATTATTTTAGATTTTGGCTCGCAATACAATCAATTAATCGCGCGCCGAATTCGAGAATTTGGAGTTTACACAGAAATTATTCCCTACAACACTTCGATCGAAGAAATCAAAAAACACAATCCAAAAGGAATTATTTTATCAGGAGGACCTTCTTCAGTTTTTGGAGATGAAGCCGCTTTGGTAGATAAAGAATTATTCGAAATGGGCGTTCCTGTTTTAGGAATTTGCTACGGAATGCAATTGATTTCGCACTTATTAGGCGGAGAAGTTAAGAAAGGTGAAAAAGGTGAATATGGAAAATCTGAATTAACAGTTTTAGCTCAAAACAGTTTATTTGCAGGTGTTCCAGAACAATCTACAGTTTGGATGAGCCATTTCGACGAAGTAATGACAGCGCCAACTGGATTTACAATTTCTGGAAAATCAAACATAGATATTGCGGCAATCGCAAATGAAGATAAAAAGATTTTTGCAGTACAATTTCACCCAGAAGTAACGCATTCAGAATATGGTTCAACAATGTTAGAAAACTTTGTTTTCAATATTTGTCAGGCTGAAAAGAATTGGGTTTTAAAAGATTTTATCGAAACAGAAATTGCTCGTATAAAAGAAGTAGTTGGTGATAAAAAAGTAATTTTAGGACTTTCTGGAGGTGTTGATTCTTCTGTTGCTGCGGTTTTGATTCATCGTGCAATTGGCGATCAATTAACATGTATTTTTGTTGATACTGGTTTATTGAGAAAAGATGAAGGAAAAAAAGTAATGGAAAATTACGGAAAACACTTCAACATGAACATTAAAATGGTAGATGCTTCAGAACGTTTCTTAACAAACTTGAAAGGTATTGACGAACCAGAAGCAAAACGTAAATCAATTGGTAAAGATTTCGTGGCTGTTTTTGATGAAGAATCAAATAAATTTGAAGATGCAGCATTCTTAGCGCAAGGAACTATTTATCCTGATGTAATCGAATCGCAATCTGTAAAAGGACCTTCTGCAACTATCAAATCTCACCACAATGTTGGTGGATTACCAGAAGATATGAAACTTCAATTATTAGAACCATTACGCGAATTATTCAAAGATGAAGTACGTAAAGTTGGAGTAGAATTAGGAATTCCTCGCGAATTAGTTTACCGTCATCCTTTCCCAGGACCAGGTTTAGGAATCCGTGTTTTAGGAGAAGTTGACGAAGAAAAAGTACGTATTTTACAAGAAGCAGATCAAATTTTTATCGACGAGCTTTATGCACATAATTTATACGACGAAGTTTCTCAAGCTTTCGTGGTTTTATTACCTGTAAAATCTGTTGGAGTAATGGGAGACGAGCGTACGTACGAATATACGGCGGTTGTTCGTTCTGCAAATACGATCGATTTTATGACAGCAACGTGGTCAAAATTACCTTACGAATTCTTAGAATTAGTTTCGAATAGAATTATCAATGAGGTAAAAGGAATTAACCGTGTAGCTTACGATATCAGCTCAAAACCACCAGCAACTATCGAGTGGGAATAAGCTGAAAAATATATCAAAGCCAGCCAATGTGCTGGCTTTTTTTCTATGTAAACTTTAAAAAACTAAATATTAAATGGAACTTTTAAAAGAAAGAATTCTGAAGGATGGAAAAAGTTTCGATGGTGGAATTCTAAAAGTTGATAGTTTTATCAACCACCAAATGGATCCTGTTCTGATGAAAGCAATTGCGTCGGAATTTGTCCAGCGATTTTCGGATTTAAACATTAATAAAATCATTACAATCGAAGCAAGCGGCATTGCTCCAGCGATTATGGTTGGATTAGAATTGAATTTGCCTGTTGTTTTTGTGAAGAAAGCAAAGCCTAAAACAATGACAGATTTTTATGCGTCGCAAGTGTATTCATTCACGAAAGACCGAACGTACGATGTTTGCGTAAGTAGTCAATTTTTGAATGAAAATGATCATGTTATTTTTATTGATGATTTTTTAGCGAATGGAAATGCAGCGTTGGGTGTTGAAAATTTGATTAAACAATCTGGCGCAAACCTTTTGGGAATGGGCTTTATAATTGAGAAATCATTTCAAGAAGGACGCGATCGCTTATTGAATGAAAATATCAGAGTTGAATCTTTAGTAAGATTAAAATCTTTGGGAGACAACTCAATTATTTTTGAAGAATAAAAAATATCAACCAAAAGCCAATTTATATTGGCTTTCTTTTTACTTTTAAAAAACAAAAAACTTACCTTGATAATATGAAAATAAAATTACTTGCCTTAACGCTCTCTTTACTATTCTTTACAAATTGTAATTCGTACAAATCGGCGAATTCAGCATTGGTTTCTGGTAATTTTCAGCAAGCTTTTGAACAATCTACGCAAGCTTATTTCAAAAATCCATCGGAGAAAAATGGAATCAAATATGTTCCATTAATTTTTGAAGCTTATAACAAAGGACAGCAAGAAGATGAAAATAGATTGAAACAAATCGAAACGTTGACAAATCCTTCTAAATATCAGGAAGCGTATCAAATTATTAATCGTTTGCAAGAAAGACAAAAAACGATTGCTGGAATTGATGGAAGATCGATTAGCGGGAAAACGTATAATTTCAAAACAAAAGATTATTCAACAGCTTATAAAACAATTCAAGAAAAGTATGCGCAATTTTTGTACGATGAAGGAAAATCTTTTCTAAATCAAGGAGGAAAACTGAATGCACAAACGGCTTATCAAAAGTTTCAAGTTTTAGAAAGTGTTTATTCAAATTATAAAGATACTCGTAGTTTGATGAATACGGCTCGTACAAACGGAATGTATAAAGTTTTGGTGCAATTGGTGAACAACACAGAAGTTGTTATTCCTAAACTATTAGAGAAAGATTTGTTAGATTTTAATTCGTATGGATTGGATTCTAATTGGACTGAATTTTACACGGGAAAATTAAATAGTTCTTATGATTATGTAATTCAATTAAGTTTTGAGACGATAAATGTTTCACCTGAACGAGAAAAAATTGAGGTGCATAATTTTGAGAAAAAAATTGTTGATGGTAAAGAAGAATTGGTGCAAAATGGAGTAGTGGTAAAAGATAAAGACGGAAAACCCGTGATGGTAGATCGTTATATTACAGTAAAAAGTCGTTTTGAAGAAGTACAACGCATCAAGGAAGCTGCAATTACGGCAAAATATTATTTGATCGATAATCAAAAAGAGCAAGCCATCGATTCTAAAAACTTAGCAAGTCAGTTTATTTTTAGAGATTCTTACGGAACTTACTAAGGTGATCGACGTTCTTTGGATCGAGATTATATAAATATGATTGGTAGAAGACCAGCTCCATTTCCATCAAATGAACAAATGATTTTTGATTGTGGGCAAGATTTGAAACGTAAATTCAAGAACGAAATCATCCGTATGAAGCTTTGATAAAAAAAATGTAAAAAATTTAATCATTTTTTAAAATTCATTTTCAATAGCTTATCACATAAAACGTCTGTTTTAGCTAAAAACTTGTAAAATTAGTTTTGGTGAATTAAAAAACCTTTCTATATTTGCACAGCAATTAAGACATAGACCCATGGTGTAACGGTAGCACATCGGTTTTTGGTGCCGCTAGTTGGGGTTCGAATCCCTGTGGGTCTACAAAAGTCTTATGCCTCGATAAGCAATTGTTGAGGCATTTTTATCTAACCTAGTTAAGAGAAAAGTTGCAAAAATTGAAATAAAATTTAGTCAGACCCATGGTGTAACGGTAGCACATCGGTTTTTGGTGCCGCTAGTTGGGGTTCGAATCCCTGTGGGTCTACAATTTTTTCTTTTCAATTTTAACATAATAATCATGGACAGACCCATGGTGTAACGGTAGCACATCGGTTTTTGGTGCCGCTAGTTGGGGTTCGAATCCCTGTGGGTCTACAGATTTTAAGCTTCAATATTTTTATTGAAGCTTTTTTTATACTATATATTTTGTTATATTTATCATAATTGATTTAGTAAATGACATTAGAGGACATAATTTTAGAAGCTAAAAAAGGGAAACGAAATGCTCAGAACGCAGTGATAGAGGTTTTGTGGAACAAAGTTTATCATTATGTATTTTCTAAGATTAGAAACGAAGAAGAAGCCGAAGATATCGCCATCGAAACGTTTACGAAAGTTTTTACAAAATTAAAATTATATAACGAAGATTTTGACTTTACGACTTGGGTAATTTCTATCGCACATAATACGATGATTGATCATATCAGAAGATCTCCAAAACTGAATATTTCTCTTGATGATGAAACCAAATTTTTAGAAATTTTAGAAGATCATCCTTCGCCAGAAGAACATTTGATTTTAAAACAAGATAATGACACGCTGATAAAAGCTATTGCAAAATTGAGAGAACCTTATCAAAAAATTATAGAATTGCGTTATATCGAAGATAAAACATACAAAGAGATTGCTGAAGAACTCAATTTGACCTTACCAAATGTTAAAGTTCGTCTTTTAAGAGCCAAACAATTGTTAACAGAGGTGATGCAAGATAATATTTAGTAAATTTATTCGTTGAAAATTTGTTGAAGAAAACTGGATCGAAAATGAAGAAGCACATATACCTTACAACAATTATTATCGCAAGTTTATTCTTGACGTCTTGTGGAAGTAGTAAAGTAACTTCGTATAAGAAAACTGGTTCTAAAAAAGTTTATACTTCTTCCAAAAAAAACGAATCTACAGAGGTTTTTCGTTCTAAAAATGCTGATGATAGTGCGCCTCGTGATATAAATAAAATTCTAAAAACGGCAAAATCTTACTTAGGAACACCTTACAAATATGGTGGAGTTACGAAAACAGGTTTCGATTGTTCGGGACTGGTTTATGTAAGTTTCAAGGAAATGAATTTAGAATTGCCTCGTCGTTCGAGTGATCAAGCTGAATATGGAAAAGAAATTACAATCGAAAATGTTAAAATAGGTGATTTAATATTTTTTAATACTTCAGGAAATTCAATCTCTCATGTAGGTATTGTAGAAAGTATTAATCATGACGGATCAATCAGTTTTGTACATTCTTCAACTTCGAAAGGTGTCATCATTTCTTCCCTTGATGAAAATTATTGGAAAACTAGATTTGTAAAAGCGGTTAGACTTTTATAACTTGACGTGTGCTTAAAAAAAGAACTATATTATTAACTTTTTTTGGATTACTATTTTTTAGTTTATCCATAGTTGTTAATGCTCAAGAAGATAGTGTCAAAATTGATACAGTTAGAATTGAGAATAAAAATCATTCTAAGTTTAGAAAGTTTTACCAAAAATTATTATTCAAGAAAAAACCAACGAGTTTTCCTATTCAGCCCAATAATAATGTAGGTGATGGAAAATATCAAGGAAAAATTATTCGAAATATTTACTACAAAACACAAGACCCTTTCGGATATTCTTTGCAGGACACGACAAGAAAACCGACAAAATGGATTGAAAGAACTGGAAATACACTACACGGGAAATCTAAGCAATTTGTGTTGCGTCAAAATATGTTGCTGAAACTAGGAGATAAATATGATTCTGTAAAAGCAGCTGAATCTGAGCGTTTAATACGTACCAATCGTTCTATTCGTCGAGTAGAGATTAAGGAAGAAGCTGTCGGGAATGATTCGGTTGATTTATATGTCAATTCAATTGACTCTTGGAGTATGTTTATTACAGGTTCGGTTTCGAGTTCAAAAGCTGGAATTCGCATTAGAGAGCGAAATTTTTTAGGTTTAGGACATGTGTTTGATAATCGTTACCGTCACAATTACAAAACAGGAAATTCGTTATATCAATTTAATTATACGGTTCCAAATATTGCCCAAACTCGAATTATTGGGAATGTACGTTATTTCAAAAATGAAGATAATCATTATACAAAATCAATCAGTTTTGTACGACCTTTTTATTCGCCATTAGCACATTATGCAGGTGGAGTTTCGGTTGGACAAGTGTATTTTAAAGATTCATTAGATTTCGAAAAACCTATTTTGGTTGATAACCATTTCAAATATAATTACCAAGATTATTGGTTGGCAAGAGCGTTTAGAATTGATGATGGTCATTCAGAAAATATTACCAATTTTATTGTTTCAGGGCGATTTTATGATCGATCTTATACCGAAACACCAACTCCAGAAAACGATCCTGTGAACTTTTTTTCTGACCAAACGAATTATTTAGTAGGGATAGGAATTTCTTCAAAACGATATATCAAAACAAAATATATTTTCAATTATGATATTGAAGAAGATATTGCGATAGGGAAATCATTGGGCATTATAGGAGGAATTCAAAATATTCGTCAAACTGATCGTTATTATCTTGGCGGAAAAGCTTCTGCTGGAGGTTTTTTAAATACCGGTTTTTGGGGATTTGGAGTTGAGTTTGGAGGATTTTTTAATAAAGGAAAATTTGAACAAAAAACGCTGTCTGTAGAATTACAATATATGGCAAAGTTGATAAATTGGGGAAAATGGAAGTTCAGAAACTTCATGAAAACTAATTATCTTTTGGGACATGATCTTTTAGATTCTCCTGCGGATCAACTTTCGCTTCATGAACATGATTATTTGGGAATGGCAGGTTTCAAATCGGATAGAGGATTAACAGGTCAACAGAAATTAATGTTCGAGTATCAATTGCAATCTTATACGCCTTACGAGTTTTTAGGATTTCGTATTTCGCCATTTTTCAATGCGATGGTTGCGGCAATTGGAGATAACAAAAAATTTATACTGAATAATAACCCAATTTATTCGCGTTTTAGTTTGGGTGTGATGTTGACAAATGATTATTTTGTGTTTAATAATATTCGTTTTTCATTGTCGTATTATCCTTCAATTCCTGGACAAGGTGATAATCTAATCAAGACAAATTTATTAGATAATAGAGATTTCCAAATGATGGATTTCGACTTCTCAAAACCAAATTATATTCGTTGGAATAGGTGGGATTAAAGTATAAAAAAAGCTTGAAGAAATCTTCAAGCTTTTTTTATGTCTTAATATTTTTTATTTCACTTGTCTGGAAACGATCCACGAAACCAAGCTTCCCAAACCTAAAACAGTTACAATAACTGCAACAAAGTTTTCGACAGAAAAGATAAATGGAAACGGAACAGTTGGCGAAGCCATAACCAAACCAAAATCTATTTGTAATAATCCAATAACAGAGGCGATTAATAAACCTGTTGTCATCGCAATAAAGGTGATAATAAAACCAGTTTGGAAGAAAATATTACGAATATTTTTTCGTGATAATCCAAAACTATACATCGTCTGAATTTCTTTCTTTTTATCCAAAATCAAGATAATAATTGTTCCTGCCAAATTGAAACATGCAATGATAATGACTAACGTAAAAATCAAGTAACTGATTAAGTTTTCCATATTCATTACTTTCAAGAAAGCTGAATCTAAATCTTGTCTGGTTTCGATTTTATAATGAGAACCTAAAGCTTTTTGAAGTTGATTCTTCACTTCGTTAAACGATTTTTTTCCAGTCGTTTTTACCTCAATCGAATAACATTGATTTTCGTTTAACAACAATAATTCTTGCGCCAAACCTAAAGTCGTAAATATGTGTTTGTCGTATTGTTCGTTCAAAATAAACACGCCAACGCTGTACGCATCTTTGCGCGTAAAAGCATCGCTTTCTTGTTTTATTAAACCTGTTCCAGCTTTTGGCATCATCAAATCTGCTGGCGTTATCGGATCGATATAAAGTTGCAAACGCTCTGCAATTCCATTCGAAACAATAAAATTATCATCGCGATTAAAGTCTAAATATTGTCCACCATAAATCACTGTATCTAAACGCGTAACTTTGGTGAAGTTTTCGTCAACACCTTTCAAATAGGCAATATCTTGCTTTCCTTTGTAATCGATGTAGACTTTTTCTTCGATGATTTTAGAAAAAGCTTTGACGTCTTTTTGTTGCTTCAATTGATCCACAACAAAAGTTAAACTGTCCAATACTTTTCCTTTCGAAGGTGATATTTTAATTTCAGGATTTACATTGCTATAATACTTTAAATTCATTTTTTCTAATCCCGAAAAAACGGATAAAATAATAAATAAAGCCGCTGTAGCAACCAGAATAGCACCAACAGCAATCGATGTAATAATGTTTACGGCGTTTGTATTCGTTTTCGAAAAAATGTAGCGTTTCGCAATGTAAAGTGAAATGTTTCTCATTATAAGATTGGATTATTTCCTTCTCCTCTTAGCGCTTTGTCGATTTTATCCATTTCGTCTAACGAATTATCTAAAATGAAAATTAATTCTGGTGTAATACGCATTTGTTTAGAAGCACTTTTTGATAAAATTCCTCTAAATAATGGTGTATTCACTCTAATTTCTTTGAAAATTTCGTCTTTTTGAGTACTTGGAAAAATACTTACATAGATTTTAGAAACGCTCAAATCTGGTGTTACTTTTACTTCTGTAACACTAATCAAATTTCCAGGGAATTCCTTTACAGCCCATTTTCTAAAAGCTTCTGCTAATTCTTCTTGAAATAATTTACTTACTTTTTGTTGTCTATTGCTATCCAATTCTATTCATTTTTATGAGACTGTAAAATTACTGCATTTTTTCGTGATTAAAAACATTGATGAATTGAATTAAGTTCTTTGTAAATTTGTTTTAATGAAAAAAGATATTGAAACTTCAGAAGATGTTGCTTTATTGGTAAATACGTTTTACGATAAAGTGCAAAAAGATGATGTCATTGGTTACTTTTTTTCGGAAGTTGCAAAGGTAAATTGGGACGAACATTTGCCGCATATGATTCAGTTTTGGGAAACTGTTTTATTAGGAAAAGCAACTTTTGAAGGTTGGCCAATGCGAACACATTTGGTTTTGAGTCAGAAAGAGAAATTAAAACCGCATCATTTCGAGCGTTGGATTGAATTGTGGTACGGAATAATTGACGAAAAATTTGAAGGAGAAATAGCAAATGAAGCAAAAAATAGAGCAAAAATTATGCGTGATTTAATTCTTTTCAAAATTGACCAAATGGAACAAAAACAAGGGTTTATTCAATAAAAAAAATGCAGCTTCATAAAAGTTGCATTTTTTTATTATTTTAGATATGATTGAAAAATTATTTCGCAATCATGATTAATTTTTTATTAATAAATTCCATGATTCCAGCTTTAGAAAGCTCTCGTCCGTAACCTGAATGTTTCACACCACCGAAAGGTAAATCTGGGCTTGAAGAAACTTGTTTGTTTACGTAAACCATTCCCGAATCTATTCTACGAGCGATTTTCTCCGCATTCGGAACATCTTCTGTATAAATAGAAGCACCTAATCCGTAAGGCGTATCATTCGCAATTTTGATTGCTTCTTCTACATCTTTCACTTTCCAAATACAAACCACAGGTCCAAAAACTTCTTCGTCATAAGCCTTCATTCCAGGTTTTAAATCTGTCAAAATTGTTGGTTGTAAAAAGAAACCATCACGATCAATACGTTTTCCTCCCGAAACAATTGTTGCACCTTTATTAGCTGAATCATTAATTTGATCCAATAATTTTTCTAATGCACTTTCCGAACTTACAGGTCCCATGTTAGTATCTGTCTGTGTAGGATCACCAACTTTCATTCCGTTTACATAATCCGTAATTTTTTTCAAATATTCGTCGTAAATACCTTCTTGTACAATAATACGTTTCGAAGAAGTACACGCTTGTCCAGCATTACGTAAACGACCGTTAATTGTTCCGCTCATCACTTTTTCGATATCCGCATCATTCAAAACAATCATTGGATCAGAACCACCAAGTTCTAAAACCGAAGGTTTTACATTTTTACCCGCGATACTTGCAACCTCTGCACCAGCAGCTTCGGAACCAGTTAAAGAAACTCCAACAATTTTTGGGTTATTGATAATTGTATCTGTGTCTTTTCCTGACATCAACAAGTTTTTGTACAAACCTTTTGGAGCGCCAGCAGCTGTAAACATTTCTTCGAAAGCGATTCCACATTGCGGAATATTAGAAGCTGTTTTCAAAACAACTGTGTTACCAGCCATAATGTGAGGTCCGGCAAAACGCGCAATTTGAGAAAAAGGGAAATTCCAAGGCATAACACCTAACAACACACCAATTGGTTCTGAGACCACATAAGCGTCACCTTTTTCTGTTTGTAAAGGAACATTTGCCAAGAATTCTTCTGCATTATCAGCGTAATATTCGATGATATTTGCACTATAATCAATCTCGATTTCGCTCTCATACAATGGTTTTCCCATTTCTGTTGTAATCAAAGCAGCTAATCGAGTTTTTTGCTTGCGCATTTCGTTTGCAACACGGTTCATAACAGCTTTTCTTTCTTCGAAAGATTCGAATCGCCATGTTTGATATAATTCGTTTGCGTCGTCTATATATTGATTGATTTCTTCGCTTGTGTAGGCTTGAAATTCTTTTTCGATTTTACCTGTAGCAGGATTTAATGTTCTGATTGAACTTGCCATTTCACTCTTTATTTAATGTATACAAAGTTGTAGCAATTCTCGTTCCTAACAAAACTTTTAGGATAAATAAAACTGATAGTTGATGAGATTTTAGAAGGTTTGAACAATAAAGTAAGTATAAATGAACAATAGAAATTAGAAGAATGATTATTTATCTAAATCAGTTGCTGAATTTGTTCGTGATAAAAACCAAATTGTTCCGTTTTTACTTTTCATTTTTTTATTTGCTAAAATAATTCCTAATATTAATCCTGTTAGAATGAAGATAGAACCAATAATTAAATTAGAAATTGATTTATTTTGAAAATAAATCAACAATCCAATTATGAAGCCAATAATAAAGGGTGATATAAAGATTTGAATCCAACCATAAAGTTCTGCAATAAATTCTAGATTCTTTTTCATAAAGTAAATATTTATGATTGATTAAAATTATCAAATCTTAATAGAACAATTCGTTCAAAATAAAATCATTCTTTTAAAACGGTAAATTATCGTCGTCGTTGTTCATGGAACTTGTGAATTCCCCACCGAAATCTCCAAAAGCATCAGAAGGATCAATAGCAGATAAATTCATGGCACTTCCCATTTCTTGAGAACCATCATTCATCGAACTTTGAATTTCGAAATCTCCACCAAACGAAGTTTCTAAATCGGTAAATTTAGCTTGTTCATTAATGAATCGTAAACGTACATTTTCTAACGCACCATTACGGTGTTTCGCAATGATAAACTCTGCTTGTCCAGCACAAGGTTCACTTTCATCATCCCAATATTCCAATTTATAATATTCGGGACGATAAATAAACGAAACGATATCGGCATCTTGCTCAATCGCTCCAGATTCACGTAAATCCGATAATAATGGACGCTTGCTTCCTCCACGAGTTTCTACCGAACGAGATAACTGCGAAAGTGCAATAACAGGAATACTTAACTCTTTTGCGATTGCTTTTAAGGAGCGCGAAATCATCGAAATTTCTTGCTCACGGTTTCCATTTGCTTTTCCACCAGCAGTCATTAACTGTAAGTAGTCAATCAAAATCATTTTTACACCATGTTGAGAAACCAAACGACGCGCTTTTGCTCTTAAATCGAAGATAGAAAGGGCAGGCGTATCGTCAATGTAAAGCGGTGCATTTTCAAGACCTTTTACTTTTGTATATAATTGTTTCCATTCGTGATCGGCTAATTTTGCTTTACGCAATTTTTCACCCGAAATTCCAGTTTCACCCGAAATCATACGCGTAATCAACTGAACAGAAGACATCTCTAATGAAAAAACAGCAACTGGAATATTTTTGTCCACCGTCATATTTTTCGCCATCGAAAGGATAAAAGCGGTTTTCCCCATACCAGGACGAGCGGCTAAGATAATCAAATCCGATTCTTGCCAACCCGAAGTAATTTTATCAATTTCTGTAAATCCAGAAGATAAACCAGACATTCCTTCTTTGGTAGATTGGGCTTTAATTTTGTCAATCGCTTCTGTAACTAAATCTCTTGCTTCCGAATAACTACGCTTGATTCCACCTTCTGTAATTTCGAATAATTTCGATTCAGAATAATCCAGTAAATCAAATACATCGGCAGTATCATCGTATGATTTTTCAATGACTTGATTCGAAATTTCAATTAAACGACGAAGAATATATTTTTCTTGAATGACACGAGCATAATACTCCACGTGTGCAGAAGAAGAAACTTTTTGCGTTAATTGAATCAAATAATAATCACCTCCAACACGATCTAATTTGCCTTCACTTTTCAACTCATTCGAAACCGTTAATAAATCAATAGGTTCTGAATCGTTAAATAATTTTTGAATGACAGCATAAATCGCTTGATGCTCTGGACGATAAAAAACTTGCGGTGTAAGAATGTCAATGACTTCATCCAACCCTTTTTTATCAATCATCATCGCACCAAGTACAGCTTGCTCTAAATCAACAGCTTGTGGAGGAAGTTTACCTTTCTCTAAACCAATGACATTGTGCTTGTTAGCTGGTATTTCGGGATTATAATTTGCTTGTTCCATAAGAGTTTCAAAATTAAATAAAAAAACGAGATATAACTAATTTTATATCTCGTTTTAAAATTGTATATTCTACAATAAGTATTATTGTAAAACAATATTTTATCCTGAAAATTCTCCGAATTTGATGTAACGTTCTTGACGTTGTTGTTGTAATTCTTTTGGAGAAAGTTTTTTCAATTCGTTGTAAGTGTCTAAAACTTTATTTTTCAAGTTTGTGTACGCAACTTCTGGTTTGTAGTGTGCTCCACCAAGCGGTTCTTGAATGATGTCTTCAATTAATCCTAATTCTAACATATCAGGACCAGTTAATTTCATTTGCGAAGCAGCTTGCTCTTTGTAATCCCAACTTCTCCATAAAATTGTAGAACAGTTTTCTGGTGAAATTACAGAATACCAAGTGTTTTCTAACATGAAAACTTTGTTCCCAACTCCAATTCCTAATGCTCCACCTGAAGCTCCTTCACCAATTACAATTGTAATGATAGGAACTGTAAGTTTCAACATTTCGTAGATGTTTTTAGCGATAGCTTCACCTTGACCTCTTTCTTCAGCTTCTAAACCAGGATATGCACCAGGAGTGTCGACTAAAGTCAAGACAGGAATATTAAACTTTTCTGCTAACTTCATCAAACGTAAAGCTTTGCGGTAACCATCTGGATTAGACATTCCGAAACGACGATATTGTCTTTCTTTGGTATTTTTTCCTTTTTGTTGACCAATAATCATAAAAGTTTGACCATTGATTTTTCCCATACCACCAACCATTGCTTTATCATCAGCAAAAGTTCTATCTCCGTGAATTTCGATAAACGTGTTATCTGTGATCGCGTAAGCGTAGTCTAAAGTATAAGGGCGAGAAGGATGACGAGACAATTGTACACGTTGCCATGGCGTTAAATTACCATAGATTTCCTTCTTTTTATTTTCAATTGCAATTTCAATTTCAACGCAAGCCTGTTTGATGTTAACACCGCTTCCTTCGCCGACGATTTGACAGCTTTGTAACTGTTCTTCTAAATCTTTGATAGGTTGTTCAAATTCTAAATATTCCATACAAAAGTGTTTGTTCAATCCAACAAATATAGAAAAGGTTTTTAAGCCAATTATAATAAATGTCGAATGTTTTTCAGATTTTTTACAAGTATTTTAATTTCAAAAGATAAAAAAGCGTCTACAGATTAGACGCTTTCATCGTGTATTTGATCTAAAATTAGATTTTTTCGATAATCATTGCAGATGCTCCACCGCCACCATTACAGATAGCTGCACCACCAATTTTTCCTCCGTTTTGCTCTAAAACATTTAATAATGTAACCAAAATTCTTGATCCAGAATTTCCAAGTGGATGACCAATAGAAACCGCACCACCATTTACATTGACTTTAGAAGCATCAAGGTTTAATAATTTAGTATTTGCAATTCCAACAACTGAAAACGCTTCGTTAAATTCCCAGAAATCAACATCAGCAGCTGTCATATTTGCTTTTTTCAATAATTTTTCAACCGCTTTAGCTGGTGCAGTTGTAAATTTTGAAGGTTCTTGAGAAGCATCAGCATAAGCAATAACTTTTGCAAGAGGTTTTAATCCTAATTCGTTTGCTTTATCTAAAGACATTAATACTAAAGCAGAAGCTCCATCATTAATTGTAGAAGCATTTGCAGCAGTTACAGTTCCGTCTTTAGAGAAAACAGCGCGCAAACCTGGAACTTTATCAAAGTTTACATTTTTATATTCTTCGTCTTCTTTAAAAATAACTGGTTCTCCTTTGCGTTGAGGAATTTCTACAGGAACAACTTCGTTGTCAAATTTTCCAGCAGCCCAAGCAGCAGCAGATTTTTTGTAAGAATTAATTGCAAACTCATCTTGCTCTTCACGAGAAATATTGAACTCAGTTGCACAAGTATCTCCGAAAAGTCCCATCATTTCTTTGCTGTAGTAATCTTGTAAACCATCGTTCACAATTCCATCTAACAAAACAGTATTTCCGTATTTATTTCCAGTTCTTGCATTTGGTGAATAGAAAGGAACCATCGACATGTTTTCCATTCCTCCAGCAACTACAACATCTGCGTCACCTAAACGAATTGCTTGTGTAGCAAACATTACAGCTTTCATACCAGAGGCACAAACTTTGTTTACCGTTGTTGCAGGAATTGTATTTGGTAAACCTGCTTTTATCATTGCTTGCTTAGCAGGTGCTTGTCCTTCACCAGCTTGCAATACATTTCCCATATATACTTCATCAACCAAAGATCCATCTAAGTTGATTTTATCTAAAGCTCCTTTAATAGCTGTTGCGCCTAAATCTGTAGCTGGAACGTTAGATAAACTTCCCAAAAAAGATCCCATTGCTGTACGAACAGCTGAAACTATTACGACTTCTTTCATTTAATTTGTGATTTGTTGTTTTTATTATGATAACTTAATAATGCAAGATATAAAATTTATAGTAGTATTAATTTGATTTACTTTTTAAAGATTTTTTAAATTTGTTATTGACTTAATACAGATAATTGATTTTTTTTGTTAAAATGATAATTATCTTAGAATAGAATATTTTTTGAAGAATAAAATGATTAAAATGCTGAAGATAAAAATGATATTATTTGGTTTGATTTCGTGTTTTGTAATTACAATCGGAAATGCGCAAACCTTTGATCAAAAATATTTTAAATCAATTTTAGATTCGCTTACGTCAAATTCGTTTGCTGGCAGAGGTTATGTAGAAAATGGAATGACAAATGCTGGAATTTATTTACAAAACGAATTTCAAAAAAATGGATTGAAGTCTTTTTCTAATCGTTATAATCAAACATTTACTTTTCCGATTAATATTATCAAAGATGCAAAACTGAAAATTAATGGAAAAGAATTAAAATATGGAATTGATTTTATTGTAAAGCCAAGTTCTAAATCAATTTCGAAAACCAATTCACCTTTTTATATTTTTGACACAAAAGCCTATGTGGAATCTTTTCAGTCGAAAGATAAAACGAGGGATTTTATTGTGAAAGATGATGAATCGCAAAAAGGAAAACATATTATTTTGCCGCCTTTAGTGACTTCTGTAGATTCTATTCAGAAATATTACAAACAATGGGCGAATATTTATGAGAAAAATGAAAATAAAAATCGAGCGATTTTTAGATTTACATCAGATAAATTGACTTCAAGTCTTAGTCAACGACAATCTTCTATTTCAGAATTTATTATTTCGGATAAATTTTATTCTAAAAATTTAAAAATAAACGATTATTCTATTGATTCAGAGTTAAATAATTCATTCGAAGCAAATAATATAATTGGTTACATTGACGGAAAGAACAATGATAGCGTAATTGTGATTTCTGCTCATTATGATCATTTAGGGAAAGTTGGACAAACTATTTTTCCTGGAGCGAGTGATAATGCGAGCGGAACTGCAATGATGATGGCGCTGATGAAGTATTATTCAAAACATCAGCCTAATTATAGAACAGTTTTTATGGCTTTTGCAGGTGAAGAAGCGGGGATTTTAGGCGCAGATTATTATGTTAATCATCCTCTTTTTCCATTGAATCAAATCAAATTTTTAGTCAATTTAGATATTATGGGAGCGGGCGATCAAGGAATTCAAGTTGTGAATGGTAAAGTTTTTAAAAATCAATTTGAAAAATTAGTTGAATTCAATCAAACAAATAAATACCTAAAAGAAGTTAAAATTCGAGGAGAATCGTGTAATTCCGATCATTGTCCGTTTTATTTGAAAGGTGTTCCGTCGTTTTTTATTTACACATTAGGAGGAAAAGGTTTTTATCATGATCCCAATGATACAGCTGAAAGTTTGGATTTGAGTTCCTCTGAAAAAGTATATAATTTGTTGAAAGCTTTTATTGATAAGCTATAAAAAAATAATCCGTTCAAAGTGAACGGATTACTAACCAACCTAAACTACTATAAAAAACTCTAAAAAGTAAAAAGAGTGCGAGTAATTCCAAACTTCATAAATCAATTTCGTTATACTCGTTGTTACTCTTTGTCTTACTATCTATGAATAAATTATTTGACACTGCAAATGTCTAACTTTTATGTCTTGTTTGGAAAAATTGTAAAAGATTTTATTTATAATAGTTATAGAGAATATTTATAATAAACGTTTGTTGTCGGATATTAAACTTTGTATTAATTTGTTAAAAACAAACAATAATAGTTAAAGTGTAATTGTATGAAAGCGTACTTTAACACCTTTTTAACTATTTGTTTACGAAAATATGATGAAATGATAAGATTTGAAATCTTTTCAACTAAATTTGATTTTTGAATCGTAAAGACTTCATAAATTTAAACAAATTTTAAACCAAAACGCCAAAATGAGACTTTTTTTATTGGTTTTTTCCTTACATATTGTGTTATTTGTTGATGCGCAAAATGTTAACCCAAATCAAATTCGAACAAAAATTTACGATACTATTTTACAAGATATCCAAAAACAAAGTTTAGAATTTCCGAACAAAAAAATTGTGGTAGATCCTACGATTAATAAGTTTGAAGATTATAAAATGGACGAATTTGGGCTGAAATTAGATTCGGCGAAATATCTACAAGACACTTCAATTTGTTCTAAATTAACAACCTATAAATGCGTTTCGAAATTTGAGATTGATAATTATTCGATTACCAATGTTTACAAAGATGAAGCAGATGCGTTATATCCTGACTTTTATGGGATTTATGCACCAATCGATTCGTGGTACAATTTGATTTATTATGCGGCTGTTAATCATTTTGAGAAGGATAGAGAATTTCAATTTAACGTCTTAATTCCAGTTCGAAATGTGCAAATGAAAAATAAAACGATGAAGGAAAAAATGTTCTTTTATAACGTTTTGTTTGATGAGCAATTTAAGATTCTAAAATTTGAAAAATTATTATTAAAACATTAAAATTCAATCAGAAAAGTTGTAAATTAGCAAGACTCAAATTTTTAATTGATGTTAAACGTTAGCGCTTATATAGACGAGCTTTTGCAGTTATCAAAAGGCAATTTACGGATTTGCCGTATGAATTGGTGGCTTTTAAAATACGAAGATGAATTTGAGAAAGCAATAGAACAAACGTCTTGTAAAAAGTGGCAAAGATGGCTTTATAATGGAGAACATCCATATCCATGTGTTTGTCCAAAGCGCGAAAAATTATGCGTTTTTATCGATTTATATCGTGAATTGGATCGTTTGACACAAGTGCAACGTTTAGAGAATTTTTTTCACGAATATTTTCAAAAATTTGAGTTGATTAAAGATTCAAAAGAATCTTTAAAAAATTGGATGAATGATATTCGTCCAACGATTTCCTCTATTTATTTATTATTGGATAAGAATGATAATCTAAAAATTAGATTTTATAATTCGGATCCAGTTTTGGAAGTGAATATCAATAAAAATGATTATAAATACACCTTGTTGTGTTTGGATATTTTTAACTACAACATGTACGTAAGAGGAATGTAAAAGAAAAGAGAGTTGACGAAAATCAACTCTCTTTTTTATGAAATAATAGATTAAATATGGCTTATTTAATTAAACCAATTTCTCTTAAACGCTGAGTTAAGAAATCCCCAGCTGTAATATCTTCAAATTGTTTTGGATTTTCTTCTGTTACACAATCTTCTAAAACAGATAAGTCCATTTCAGAAACTGGATGCATAAAGAATGGAATAGAAAAACGAGATGTTCCCCATAATTCTTTCTCTGGATTAACCACTTGGTGAATTGTAGATTTCAATCTGTTGTTTGTGTGACGAGATAACATATCACCAACATTAATCACCAATTCGTCGTCAGCAGCAATAGCATCAACCCAAGTTCCATCGTGACGTTGCACTTGTAATCCACGACCTTGCGCTCCCATTAACAATGTAATCAAGTTAATATCTCCGTGAGCACCTGCGCGAACCGCATCTTTAGGCTCTTCTGTGATAGGAGGATAGTGAATTGCTCTCAAAATAGAGTTTCCGTTTTTCACTTTATCATCAAAGTAAAACTCGTCTAAACCTAAGAATAAAGCCAAAGCACGTAAAACGTAAACACCAGTTTTTTCTAATTGTTTGTATGTCTCTTCACCATAAGTGTTAAAACCTGGAACTTCGTTTACATCAACATTTTCTGGATAGTTGTATTTCGCTTTATCTTCTTCAGTTAAATACTGTCCAAAATGCCAAAATTCTTTCAAGTCACCAACAGTTCTACCTTTAGCATGTTCGTTTCCGAAAGCTGTATAACCGCGTTGACCACCAATTCCTTCTACTACATAAGTTTGTTTTGTTTCTGTAGGTAAAGCGTAAAATTCGCGAACGCTTTTATATAAATTTTCAACTAATTCGTCAGATAAAAAATGTCCTTTCAAAGCAACGAATCCGATTTCTTCGTATGCTTGTCCAATTTCGTTGACAAATTTTTGTTTTCTTGCAGGATCATCAGATAAAAAGTCTGCTAAATTAACCGATGGAATTCCGTTTTGTGACATTTATATTTTGTTTTATAAAATTTCTTCTGCAAAGGTATAGAAAGATTTCTTTTGTGAATAATATTGTTAATAACTTTTTTGGATTGCTATTGGTTTGATTTAAAATTAAATCGTTTAAATGATTTTAATTGGCTAAAATATTTATTTTTAATGATATTAAGTTTATTTTGAAGGTTCTATTGATTTTGATAAATATAAGCATTTACTATTTAAAATTGTATTTTAATATATATTACTTATAATTCTGATAATGGATATGGGTTTTGTTATATTACAAAAAATTAAAATGAATGAAATTACTATTTACTTTTTTATTATTTAGTTCAATTGTCTTTGCTCAAGAAAAAGGGAAGGCTAGGATGATGATTTATCCTGGTTGTGAAAAATTTGAAAAGAAAGGTGTAAAGAAGTTAGCAGACTGTTTTAGTAAGGATTTTAATAAACAGCTATTGCTTGAAGTTGAACAGGTGTTAAAAAATAATGGTTTGACAATTAATGAAATAAATGTAAATGCAAAAGTTAAATTTCAGATAAATAAAGAAGGTGAGTTTCAAGATTTAGAAGTAATTGGAAATGATTCAGAGAAATTACTTATTGAAGAGGCTTTTGTGAATTATGTTGTAAAATTGAAAAAAGACAACAAAAAAATAATTCCTGCTGTTACTGAAAAAGGAGAAGCTGCAAGATTAATTTTTGATATACCATTTAAAATTATAAATTAAGGTTTGAAGTTTTATTAATCTTAAGGCTAATTTTACCACAAGGAGATTTCATTCTATATTTGCAAAAATATTTATGATGAAAGATCAATTTTTTCAATATATACAAGACTTACAAAATAAAATTATTGCCAAACTTGAAGAAGTTGATGGTAAAGCCAAATTTCTACGAGATAATTGGGAACGCGAAGAAGGCGGCGGAGGTCTTTCTTGTGTTTTAACAGACGGAGCTGTTTTTGAGAAAGCTGGCGTTAATATCTCGAAAGTTTATGGAGAATTACCAGAAACAATGCAAAAAGCGTTGAATGTTTCATCGGGTAAATTTTTTGCTTGCGGATTGAGTTTGGTTATTCATCCAACAAGTCCACATATTCCGACGACTCATGCGAATTGGAGGTATTTCGAAATGTATGACAAAGAAGGAAATATTGTCGATCAATGGTTTGGAGGAGGTCAAGATTTGACGCCATATTATTTGGATGAAAAAGATGTGATGCATTGGCATACGATCTGTAAAAAAAGTTGTGATGCGCATGATGCGGCTTTTTATTTGAAGTATAAAGAAGAATGTGATAAATATTTTTGGAATACGCATCGAGAAGAAGCGCGTGGAATAGGAGGTTTGTTCTTTGATTACTTGAAACCAACTTCAGAAAAAACAGTTGAACAATGGTATGATTTCGTAACAGAAGTAGGAAACTCATTTTTGGAGGCGTATATTCCGATTGTTGAAAAACATAAAAATGATGAATTTTCTGCTGAACAAAAGGAATGGCAAGAAATTAGACGAGGTCGTTATGTGGAATTTAATTTAATTCATGATAGAGGAACTTTGTTTGGTTTGAAAACTAATGGTCGAATTGAATCTATTTTGATGAGTTTGCCAAAACATGTGCAATGGCATTATAATCATCAGCCAGAAGAAGGTTCGGAAGAATATAAATTAGTCGATGTTTTGAAACATCCAAAAGATTGGATTTAATCTATAATATATAAAATGCCTGAACAATTGTTCAGGCATTTTTTTAATCTTCTCTCGATCCGTCATCAGCCATTCTGACCATTTTAGGTGTAAAAGTTGCCACAATATCTACCAAATCTTGTTGCGCAGCCATTACTTCGTGAATATCTTTGTACGCCATCGGCGCTTCATCTTTTCCGCCACCGATTAATGTAATTCCAAAATAATTCAAATAATCGTTTATCTTATTTTGAGACAATGATTTAATTGCTTGTGTTCGGCTCATTTGTCGACCAGCACCATGCGAAGCAGAATGAATCGAATTTTCTTCACCTTTTCCTCGAACCAAAAAACCTGGCGCAGTCATAGAACCTGGAATAATTCCCATTACATCTTTAGAAGCTGGCGTTGCACCTTTTCGATGAACAATTACTTCTTCGCCATTGTAAATTTCTTTCCAAGCAAAATTATGATGATTTTCTATTTTCGCTAAAACTTCTGCACTGATAGATTTTGCAATTTTTTGATGAATAATTTCGTGACAAGCCGAAGCATATTCGCCAGCCAAATTCATCGCAATCCAATATTCTTGACCTTCGGCTGAATCTAAATCCAAATAAGCTAAATTCTGCGCTTTGTATGGAAGTTTACAAATTTCTTTTGCAATTTTGGTATAATGTCCAGCGATTGTAGCGCCAAAACCTCTCGATCCAGAATGCGTTAATAACGCTAAATATGAACCTTTTTTGATGTTCAATTTTTCATCATCTTCCTTGAAATCAATCAAACCAAATTCTACAAAATGATTTCCTCCACCAGAAGAACCCAATTGCGACCATGCTTTATCTTTTAGATTCTGAATAAATGAATTTGTCTCAAATTTTGCATCATCCAAAATCTGATGTTCAGCTTTGTATTGACCATGAAAACCATGTCCTGCACCAAACTTTGTATTTTTTATCAAAGTTTCTTTTAACGAATCGTGATGTTCAAAATAATGAGAAGCAGGTAAATCATAAATCGATAAAGCCATTCTACAACCAATATCAACGCCGACGCCATAAGGAATAATCGCATTTTTTGTTGCTAAAACTCCGCCAATCGGTAATCCATAACCCTGATGTGCATCTGGCATAATTGCGCCAGCAACGGTAACAGGAAGTTTCATGGCGACTTTCATTTGTTCCAAAGCGCCGTCCTCAATTTTTTCTGCTCCATAAATTTTAAAATCGGTTGGATTTTCATTCAATTCAATCAAGTTTTCATCTTGTTGAGGTAAATGAATTCCATCGATAAAGCCTTTTGCAAGTGTTTTGAAAATTTTATCTTCTAAAAAATCTTGTGGCGAAGACAAAACTTGCGCATATTTATCAAGCATTTCGGCTTTTGTATAATCATTTCTTTTTTTGTTGATTTTTAAGGCAATTCCTAAAATTTCGTTTTCAGGATAACCCAAGGCAATCAAATCATTTCCATTAATTGGTTTATTTTGTTGTTCAGTTGTTTTCATATAATTTGGTTAGAATATTATTTCGTAAACATTGTTTTTAGTTCATTTAATACATTCGATCCGCCAGAAATTGAGATTTCTCCCACTTTATCCGCGATTTTTTCGATGTATTCCATCTCTTTCAATTTCCATAATGTTTCGTTTTCTTCCATTAATTTTGCTGTATTCAACAAGCTTCTTGTTGAAGCAGTTTCCTCACGACGCGTAATCGAATTAGCTTGAGCCGTTTTTTCGGCAATCAAAACACGGTTCATAATTTCTCTTATTTCTCCTGGAAGAATAATGTCTTTCATACCTGCGTCAATCAATTTTAGACCAATTTCTTGGAATTGAGCTTGATATTTTTGAATGATATAATTCGTTACCGAATTTTTATCTGACATCAAATCATCAAAATTCATGTTTCCAATAAATTCTCTCAAACCTAATTGAATCGCTTGATAAATCATTTTTTCGAAATCTTTGTTCGATTGATAAGCGTTTAACAAATCAGTAATTTGATAATTTACCATAAAATTGATTCGTAATTGCGCTTTATCTTTCGTCAAAATTTCTTGTCCCGAAATTTCAATTGTTTGCGGACGCATATCAAAAGATACCATCGAGATTTTAACTTCGTTGTTATAAAATTTATACTCGCCAGCTTTTAAAACTGAATTAAATTCATTGTCTTTAAATAAAATTCCTTCATGATAAGTTGGAATAGAAATAATACGAATCGCACCAGCTTTTCTTAAAATATCTATTTCTCTTTTTGTTAAATTCTTAATTTCGTCAGTAGAATTTAAATCAAATTTTACAGCTTTTAATTGAGTCGAATTTTTCCAAATCATCACGTTTTTATTGTAAAATGAATCATAGATTTGATTGTTTTTGTAAATAATCAACACTTCGTTATGTAAAACTTCGATAAAATCTACCATCGATTTCAATGTTTCATTTTCTAAAAATATTGCATAGTATTTTTCATCAATTATTTCGTTAATGTTTAATTTTTCGATGTTTTTATTAAAGAAAATCCAATAGTTTCCTTTTGTATAAATTTTTTCTACTTCGTTATTTTTGATATAGATTCCAATTTCTTGGTTGTTAATTGGTAATTTTTTCATTATCTAATTTTTTATAAGTTTTTACTATTTTATATTTCTCCTTTATCGAAGAATCTTTTTCTAAATTTTTTAATTAAAAAAGCTAAATCATTTTCCTTTTTTAAAACGGAATTTGAAGTTTGAGCAGCTTATTTTGATTTCTTGTTTTAATCATTTTTTTCAAATCATTTTGACTTGATTTTTTAGTTTAAACTTTTGAAATCAATCATCAACTAAAGTTTCAAATTCAGGTTTTAAACAAGTTTTTGATCTTATTTCAAATTCATTTCTAGGAAATATATTCTCTATTCGAAAAGAAAACTTTTTAGCTTTTGTTTCCAATGGTACCCTTTCGGGCGATAAACAGATTAAAGTCTGTGTGAATTGCTCTACCCACTGAGCTATTTCAGTTTCCTGAAAGTAGGAATCGAACCTACGACCCATCCGCTGGAGATTTTAATTATTCAGAATAGAAGTGATGAAACAATTTCTACTACAATGCTATACTGAAACATTTGTCAAGGAATAATTAAAATCGTTTGGTTTTTAAACCTTTGACAAAGTTGGAGTAGAAGTGTGCAAGTGAATTGCGCAATAAAATATTTTTTCGAATTAATTTGTAAACGATTATTAACAGAGGGTTTTATATTGAAAATATTTTGAATAAAATTTGAAATAAAAATTTCTGCGCAAATAGATTGCGTACTTTGATTTGAAATTTGTAGTATTGAACAAAGAAATCAACCATGGCAACCAATAAAATTGCATTAATACGTTATCAAACGATCGATAAATGTCTTCAAAATCATTTCAGAAAATGGACATTAGAAGATTTGATAGAAAAAGTTTCGGAAGCTTTGTATGAATATGAAGGAATAACTTCTGGTGTTTCGAAACGTACAATTCAGGGCGACATTCAGGTGATGCGAAGTGATAAATTGGGTTATAATGCGCCAATTGTTGTTCGAGAAAAAAAGTTTTATGAATATGAAGATCATGACTATTCGATTCATAATTCACCAGTTTCTTCTGCTGATTTAGATAAAATGAAAGAAGTGATTTCGGTAATGAAACAATTGAATGGGTTTAATTATTTTGATGATATGAACGAGATTATTACGCGTCTCGAAAATAATTTATCCAAACAAACGCATCAACAACCAAATTATATTCAGTTTGAGGAAAATCCATTGTTAAAAGGTTTGGAGCATTTGAATCGATTGTATCAAGCAATAGTGAAGAAGCAACCTCTGTTGATTTCTTATCAATCATTCAAAGCAAAAAATCAAGAACCAAAACAACAAGTTTATTATCCGTATTTGTTGAAAGAATACCGTAATCGCTGGTTTTTATTGGCTAAATCGAGAAAAGATAAAAATTTGTATACGTTGGCTTTGGATAGAATTGTTGAGTTTTATGAATTGGCAAATGAACCTTTTGTAGATGAGCAAGAAATTAATTTTGATACGTATTATAACAATGCGATTGGCGTAACGAAAAGTGTGAAAGAAAGGGAGCAGCGTGTTGTTTTTCGTGTGAATAAAAAATTAGCGCCCTATGTGGTGACAAAACCAATTCATGCGACGCAAAAAGTGTTGGAAGTGACGGACGAAGGAACTTTATTTTCGATAGAAGTTGTACATAATTTTGAGTTGGAACGAGAACTTTTAGGATTTGGAGAAGAAATAGAAATTCTTGCTCCAAGATTAGTGAAAAAAAGAATCAAAACACGATTAGAAAAAGCATTAGAAAAATATAAAAAATAGAATTTCTTTCATACATTTAATTCATTAAAAACTAACTTAAATGATATGGAATAAAAGAATAATGACACTTTTGAGTGTCTTTTTATTAATCTTCTCGACAAGTTTGTTTGCACAGAAAGCGAGTGATTCTGTGAAAAAATATATCTATTTAACTTTTGATGATGGACCTTTGAATGGAAGTGAAAATATTGATGAGGTTTTCAAAAATGAGAAGTTAAAAGTGACTGTTTTTCTTGTAGGAGAACATGTGGAGAAAAATAAAACAATGACGGATTATTTTAAATATTACGAAGATAATCCTTACATCGAAGAATGTAATCATAGTTGGACGCATGCGAATGATCAGTACAAAAAGTTTTATAGTAACGAGCAAACGTCGGTTGCGGATATTTTGAAAAATCAATCGACCTTAAAATTACAAGATAAAATTGTTCGTTTACCCGGAAGAAACATGTGGAGATTGGATGGGAAATCGAAGAATGATGGAGCTTCAGGAGTGCAAACGGCTGATGGTTTAGCGAAGTTAGGATATAAAGTTATTGGTTGGGATTTGGAATGGGCGCATCATGCAAAAGATGGAACACCAGTGCAATCTGTTCAAGCGATTTATAAACAAATTGTTAATCAATTAGAATCGAATAAAACCTTTACAAATAATAATATAGTTGTGTTAATTCATGATGAGATGTTTCAGAATAAATGGGAAGAGTCCGAATTGAAACAATTGGTTGATCTTCTTAAAAAACATGATAACTATATTTTTGAGCAAATAAAATTTTATCCTCAATAAAACTTTTATAAAATACAAAAGCTGTCCAAAATTAGACAGCTTTTTATATGTAGTAATTTGTATAAATTAGTCTCCCATCATTCCTCCAACTAAAGAATTGACAATTGCTAAAACAATACCAAATAATAATGCGTACCAGAATCCGTCAACATGGAAACTGTCTCCCATAATTGCGCTTGCTAATAAGATAATAATTGCTGTAATCACAAAAGAAAATAAACCTAATGTTAAGATTGTTACAGGTAAACTAATAATGTTTAAAATTGGTTTTACAACAGCATTTAAAAGTCCGATAACAAGTGCAACAATAATCGCAGAACCATATCCTTTTACAGATACTCCAGGTAAAATGTTAGCAAGTCCGAAAACAACTAATGCTGATACCAAAAGATTAATAATAAAGCCCATAATTTGTATTTTTTAGATTAATATATCTAGATTAAAATCAAAAGCTTTGCCAAATTGTTAAAAATTTTAATAAAAATAAAAAAAGCTCAGAAATTTCTGAGCTTTAGTATTATTGTATTGAGAAGATATTCTTTTTATAATTGTTCAAAAAGATATTTCATGTTGACTTCTTTGTCGATAATTTGAGCTAACTCATTAATATTAACACGTTTTTGCTCCATTGTATCACGGTAACGTAAAGTAACAGAATTATCGTTTAATGAATCGTGGTCAACAGTGATACAGAAAGGAGTTCCAATCGCATCCATACGACGGTAGCGTTTCCCGATCGTATCTTTTTCTTCGTACATTACGTTGTAATCTAAACGTAATTTTTTCAAAATTTCTTTCGCTAATTCAGGTAAACCATCTTTCTTCACTAATGGTAAAACAGCCGCTTTAATTGGCGCTAATGCAGCAGGTAAAGACAACACTACACGTTCTGATCCATCTTCTAAAACTTCTTCTTTCAATGAATTTGAGAAAACTGCTAAGAACATACGATCCAAACCTACAGAAGTTTCTACTACGTAAGGTGTGTATGATTCGTTTGTTTCGTTATCGAAATATTGAATTTTTTTACCCGAATGTTGTTCGTGTGCTTTCAAATCGAAATCTGTACGAGAGTGAATTCCTTCTAATTCTTTGAATCCGAATGGGAATTTAAACTCAATATCAGCTGCAGCATTTGCATAGTGGGCTAATTTTTCGTGATCATGGAAACGATAATTTTCATTTCCTAAACCTAATGTTTGGTGCCAACGCAAACGTGTTTCTTTCCATTTTTCGTACCAATCTAACTCAGTTCCTGGTTTTACGAAAAATTGCATTTCCATTTGTTCAAACTCACGTTGACGAAAAATAAATTGACGTGCAACAATCTCATTACGGAAAGCTTTACCAATCTGAGCAATTCCGAAAGGTAATTTCATACGTCCAGATTTTTGTACGTTCAAGTAATTCAAGAAAATACCTTGAGCCGTTTCTGGGCGCAAATATAAATCCATTGCTTGATCTGCTGTCGCACCTAATTTTGTTCCGAACATCAAGTTGAATTGACGAACTTCTGTCCAGTTTTTAGAACCCGTTACAGGATCAGCAATTTCTAATTCTTCAATCAAAGCTTTTACGTCATCTAAATCTTCGTTTTCCAAAGATTTTCCCATGCGCGCTAAAATTGTATTGATTTGATTTTGATATTCTACAACACGAGGATTTGTCGCAACAAATTGATCTTTATCAAAAGCATCTCCGAAACGTTTTGCAGCTTTTGCAACTTCTTTCTCGATTTTACCTTCAATTTTTGCACAATGATCTTCAATTAAAACATCGGCACGGTAACGTTTTTTAGAATCTTTGTTGTCAATCAAAGGATCATTAAACGCGTCAACGTGGCCCGAAGCTTTCCAAGTAGTAGGGTGCATAAAAATAGCAGAATCAATGCCGACAATGTTTTCGTGCATTTGTACCATTGCTTTCCACCAATATTGTTTGATGTTATTTTTTAGCTCAGCTCCGTTTTGACCATAATCGTAAACGGCTGATAATCCATCATAAATCTCACTCGATTGAAAAATGAAACCATATTCTTTCGCATGAGAAACTACTTTCTTGAAAATATCTTCTGACATAATTAATTGTGTGTTCTTATTTAAAGTGCAATTTTAGTGATTTTTGATGACTATTGAGGTATATTTTGATAAAATCGTAAGGCTTTAATCGCTTATTCTATTTTTTGAGAAGATTATTAACAAAATGATTGATTTTATTATTCGACTTATTTCAATTTCAATCAAAAAAAAACATACTTTTAAATCATAAAAAAAAGATAACCCTATGAAAAAAATTATTCTTCCTGTTCTATTATTAAGTTTTGTTACAAGTTGTAATTCTAATAATTCATCTAGTTCATCAACAGAAAATAAAATTGAAAGTGAAGTGAAAGATTCGGTTAAAGAATCGGATGTTAATTATAATGTTGCGCTTGATTTTATGAATAATTATGTTGATTATATCATGGATACAATTGGAAAAATAAACGAAGATGAGTATATCAAGCAAAATGAATTATTGACGCAAAGTTTTAAAGATCGATACAAATTTGTGCAAGATTCTGCTTTTAAAGTTGAGCCAGAAGTTGGGTTGGATTTTGATCCGATTGTCGATGGACAAGATTTTCCTGATAAAGGATTTAAAATAAAATCGATTGATAAAGCAACAGGTTTAGTGACTTTGCAAGGGATAGATTGGCAAAATTTTGAAGTTGTTTTGAAAATTGTTAACGAAAACGATAAATCGTTGGTAAATGGTTCTGGGATTATTAATATTCCGACGAACAAACAGGCAAGAAGATAAAGTGATGAAAACTGAAAATTCTATAAGAAACTTTGAAAATGATATAAATTTCAGTTTGTTTTGATTTGAATTTTTTGTTTATTTTTGTCCAACATGAAAATGCAACATTACATAAAGTATGTTTTGTCGGTGGTTTTGATTTTTTCAAATCTTAGCTACGCATTTTCTATGCATTTTTGTCAAGGAGTGGTGGAGCAAGTGAAGTTGAATCATTTGGATAATAATTCGCACGAAATGGGAGTTTCTACTTCGTGTTGTCCTCCAAAAACAGAAAAAAAACATTGCGAATTACCGGAAAACAATAAATCTAAAAAAGATGATTGCTGTAAGGATATTTCATATTCGGATAAGTTTGTAGAAAAGCAAACTGTCAAAATTCAAAAACTTATTCCGATTAGTTTTATAGTTTCTGAAATTCTTCAAATTAGAATTCCGATTCAAGATGAAGAGGTGAGCAATCAATCTAGTTTCCTTGATTTTTATGTTGCGTCAAATGCACCGCCAAATTATATACTCAATTCTCAGTTAACATTTTACGAAGGGTAATACCCGTTTATTTTTTGATTAAATTAATCAGAAAACAATACGCTATTATCTAAATATTAAAGTATTTGATGAAAATCTAATCAACAAGTACACAATAATAAATAGGCATTGAGCCTTAAATCGTAAAAATGAAAAAAATATTCACTTCAGTATTTATACTAAGTGCTGCGTTTTCTTACGCACAATCTACTTTAAAAGGAAAAATTACAGATCAAAATCAACAACCAATCGTTGGAGCAGAAGTGTTTTGGCAATCGTCAGATATTACTGTTATTACAGATGAAAAAGGAAACTTTGAGATCGAAAATTATCAACCAACCTCAATTTTAGGTGTTTTTTATGACAATGAAACAACAACTTTTAAGGAATTAAAAGACGAATTTCAGAATATCACCATCAATGTAAAAGATCATTTTGG
This sequence comes from Empedobacter sp. UBA7611, assembly GCF_002484365.1. Lineage (NCBI taxonomy): Bacteria > Pseudomonadati > Bacteroidota > Flavobacteriia > Flavobacteriales > Weeksellaceae > Empedobacter > Empedobacter sp. UBA7611. The sequence goes on along the minus strand of NZ_DLJR01000031.1, from coordinate 44,645 downwards.
GGATACTTCGTTGAATGAAGTTGTGGTTCGTGATACAAGTAGTTCGCTTAAAAAATCGAAGTTTGCAACCAATATGACGACAATGACTGGAAAAGAATTGTTGAAAGCAGCATGTTGTAATTTAGCTGAATCTTTCGAGACAAATCCTTCTATTGATGTCAATTTTTCGGATGCTGTGACAGGAAATAAGCAAATTAAAATGTTAGGTTTAACCTCTCCTTATATTTTGATTGCAGAAGAAAATATACCAAATGTTCGTGGAGCTTCTCAAGCTTTTGGGCTTAGTTTTACGCCAGGAACTTGGGTAGAAAGTATTCAGGTGACGAAAGGTGCTGGAACGGTGATTAATGGTTACGAAAGTATTTCTGGGCAGATTAATACAGAATTAATAAAACCTTCAAATGATATTCCGTTGTTTGTGAATCTTTATGGTTCGACAGATTCTCGTTTTGAAGGAAATGTGCATTTGAACAAAAAATTGAATGATAAATGGAGTACTTCTTTGTTTATGCATGGAAATGCACGCGTTTCGAAGAATGATATGAACGATGATGGATTTTTAGATAATCCGCTTGGACACCAAGTTAATGTAATGAATCGTTGGCAATATCAAAACTTAGAAAAAGGTTGGGTCGGATTTTTATCTGCAAGATATTTGAATGATACAAAACAAGCAGGACAAGTTGATTTTGATAAAGATCGTGATAAATTAACAACAAATTATTGGGGTTCAGAAATCAATACAAATCGTGTGGATGTTTCATCAAAAATTGGGTATGTTTTTCCAGAAATGCCTTATCAAAGTATGGGATTGCAAACGGCGTTTAGTTATCATAAACAAGATTCTTACTTCGGATTGAATCAATATGATATTGAGCAACAAAGTTTTTATTCCAACTATATTTTCAGTTCGATTATTAGCAATACAAAAAATAAATTTTCTACAGGAGCGAGTTTTACGTACGATAAATTCAAGGAATTTGTAGCGCTTCCGACTGATGTAAATTATGATCGAATTGATAATTCTGCAGGAGCATTTTTCGAATATACATTTGATAATATGAAGAATTTCAATATGATTGCTGGGCTTCGTGGAGATTATCATAATCGAATGGGATTTTTCTTAACACCTCGTTTGCATACGCGTTATACACCTGTAAAAGGAACAACAATAAAAGCGTCGGTTGGTCGTGGAAAACGAATCAATAATATATTTGCAGAAAATCAGAATTTATTTGCATCTTCAAGACAATTTAATATTTTGGGCGATAGAAATGGAAAAATATATGGTCTAGATCCAGAAATTGCATGGAATTATGGATTTAGTGTGACGCAAGAGTTTAAATTATTTGGAAAAAATGCAGATGTAACAGCAGATTTTTATCGAACAGATTTTCAAAATCAAATTGTAACTGATATCGATTATTCGGCTCGTCAAGTAAGATTTTATAATTTAGAAGGAGATTCGTATGCAAATTCGTTCCAATTTGATTTTAATTATAATCCATTCACAAATTTCAAAATTAGAGCATCTTATAAATATTACGATATCGCAACAGATTATGAAAAAGGAAAATTAGAACGTCCGTTGCAAGCGAAACATCGTTTCTTTACAAATTTAGAATACGAAACACGCGAAAGAAATGGTAAAAATTGGCGTTTTGATGCAACGTATAATTGGATTGGAAAACAGCGTTTACCAAATACATCAGATAATTTACCAGAAAATCAGTTGAATGAATATTCGAATCCATTTGGGACAATTAATTTCCAGATTACACGTGTTTTTTCAAAACGTTTTGAAGTATATATTGGAGGAGAAAATGTAACGAATTATCAACAACATCGCGTAATTTTAGGAGCAGATAATCCTTTTGGTTCAAATTTCGATAGTTCGATTGTTTATGCGCCAATTTTTGGACAAATGTATTACGCTGGATTAAGATTTAGTTTAAAATAAAAATCATAAAAAATATAAAATAATGAAAAAATTATTAGCCTTTGCTTTGGTTGCGACTTTAGGAATTAGCGCACAAGCACAAAATAAAAATGCAAAACACGATTTACACGTTAAAGGAAATTGTAGGCAATGCAAAGATCGTATAGAAAAAGCAGCTTATGGTGTAAAAGGTGTAAAATCTGCTGAATGGGATAGTAATACGCAAAATTTACATATTATATTGAATGAGAAAAAGAGTAAAGTGGATGATGTAGAAAACGCTGTAGTAGCGGTTGGTCACGATACTGATAATAAACGTGCAGAAGAAAAAGTGTACGGAAATTTACCTTCTTGTTGTTCATATGATCGTGAAGGTTCAGCTGGGGAAGCTAACACGCATAGTCATTAAAAGATTTTAAAATACAAAAAAGGGATTTCAATTAGAAATCCCTTTTTTGTTTATAAGATGTTAATAGTTTAAAAATGAAAATTTTATTTTTAACTTTTAGTTAACATTAACATTCTATATTTATGGCTTTCCTTTTTTGGAAAGAAACAAATAAATTAATTGAAGTGAAAATAGGTCAAATTGTAGAAATTCCAAAAAATTCTTCTATTTATAATATGGAAAAACCATCTTTTCAATCAAAAGAAGAAGAACTTTCTTGGAAGGTAAACCAAAGAAATTATTCTTTGTTTGATGGTTTTATTGTGGGAGAACATACTGGAATAGAAAAATTTGAAATAGGACAACGAAAAGGTTTAAATGTTAGCGGAAAAGAATTTCCGGTTTATGTGATTGGAATTGATGAACGCGAAAACAGAATTTTTATAGGACAAGGAAAAAATCATCCAGGCCTTTTTACAGATGTATTCTTTTTTGAAGAACAAAATATAAGTTGGTTAGAAAAACCATTTTTAATCAATGAAATAGAAGCTAATGTTGCATCTACATATTTGAAAGAAGAAATAAATGCGAGGTTTTATCAATTTGGAAAAATCTATTTTTTGGAGTTCGAAAAACAAATTCCTTTGATAATGAAAAATTACACATTAAGGCTTTCTTATGAAAACAAGGAAGTTATACTATTAAACAAATAATTGTTATTAAAATGAAATTGAAATTTACTTTTTTATCATTTGCTTTAGCATTATTCGCACAAGCTCAAAAAGCACCTGCGTATTATTCAAGCATTAATTTTAGTAAAACGAAGAATGAGTTGAAAAATGATTTTGCTAAATTAATTACTGATACTCATAAGCAAAATGTTTCTTATTCAGAAGGTTTGAAAAATTTATTTCAAACAAGTGATGCCGATCCTCAAAATCCATCTAATTTATTGTTGATTTATGGATCTCAAAGTTCAGGTACGCATCAAAGAAGTCGTGCTTTTTCAGGATCTTGGAATAGAGAGCATGTTTATGCAAAATCTAAAGGAACGCCAAATTTAGGAACTTCTGGACCTGGATCAGACGGACATCATTTACGTCCTGCTGATGTCACATTGAATAGTACTCGTGGAAGTTTGCTTTTTGATGATGGAGTAGGAGCAATGGCAATGAAAACGAGCCGTGGTGGTTGGTATCCAGGTGATGAATGGAAAGGAGATGTTGCGAGAATTTTAATGTATATGTATGTACGTTATGACAAACGAACTTTACCTCTTAACATTACCTTTGGACCAAGTACGTATTCGTCAGATTTCCCTGATATTCTTTTGAAATGGAATGTAGAAGATCCTGTTTCACAATTTGAAATTCAAAGAAATAACGTTGTAGCGAATGTTCAAGGAAATAGAAATCCATTTATCGATAATCCATATTTAGCAACTGTTATTTGGGGAGGTCCTAAAGCGCAAAATAATTGGCCAGAATCTTTTGGTGAAGGAGGAGGTTCTGAAGAAGATACTGAAAAACCTACTGCGCCAACAAATTTAGCTTCAACAACGATTACATCATCAAGTGTGTCGTTAACTTGGACAGCTTCTAGAGATAATGTAGGTGTTAATAAATATGATATTTATGTAGACAATACATATAATACAACTGTTTATAGTAATAACGGAACAGTTTCTGGATTAAATCCTTCGACAACTTATTCTTTTTATGTTGTAGCAAAAGATGTAGCTGGAAATAAATCGGATAATAGTACTGTAATTCAAGTAACAACAAAAGAATCTAATATAGGAGGAGGTTCAGGAGAAGGAACAAGCTGTGGAACAGAGGATTTTGAAAATATTCCATCTACAGGAAGTACACCTCCAGCATCATCTTACACAGATAGAACTTGGTCGAATAGAGGAATTGTGTGGACTGCAATAAATGCAAGAACAGACAAGCAAATTTATATCGATGGAGATAGTAATAAAGCAATTTGTATTAGAAAAGGAAATTTAAAATCATCTACAATTTCTGGAGGAATAGGTTCTTTATCAGTAAAAACATATCTTCCTTTTGCAGATTCTGATGGATTTTATACATTAAAAATTAATGGAGAAGTAAAAGGACAAATACCTTATTCTAAAACAGCTAAAACAACAAAAATTGATAATATTAATATTGAAGGAGATGTTGTTATTGAGTTGATAGATGAAACTTCAAATAACCGTGTTTCTTTTGATAATTTATCATGGACTTGTTACGAAAAATTAGCAACAGATGAGGTTAAAAAACAAAATAATAAACTAGTTATTTATCCTAATCCAGTTAAAAATCATGAATTTGTTGTCAATGGAATTGAAAATAAAGAAACTATTCAAATTTTTACTATCAATGGACAATTAGTCCAAACAATTCAAAATGTAACAAATAACTCTAAAGTTAAATTGAATAAATTAACAAAAGGTGTTTATATTATTAAAACGAAAAATCAATCTAATAAGATTATTGTAGATTAAAAAAATATCATCTTAATGATAAACAAAAAAAATCCATCTCATTTGAGATGGATTTTTTTGTTATATATTTTTCAATTACTGAAACATATCTTTTACACGTTCAAAGAATGATTTTTCATTTTTCGAAGGTTCTGGTGAGAAATGATCATCGTCTCTCATTTTTTCAAAATACGCTTCTTGATCTTTCGATAAATGAGTTGGTGTCCAAATGTTAACATGCACAAATAAATCACCTTTTCCGTAACCGTTCAAATCTGGTAAACCTTGACCTTTTAAACGTAATACTTTTCCTGATTGAGTTCCTTTGTCAATTTTAATTTTTACTTTTCCATTAACCGTCGGAATTTCTTTAGAAGCACCTAAAACAGCATCTGGGATAGAAATATACAAATCAAAATGTAAGTTGTTTCCATCACGTTTCAAAGTGTCGTGTTCTTCTTCTTCAATCAAAACAAGTAAATCACCAGGAATACCATCAAAAGGCGCATCGTTACCTTTTCCACGAACTTGCAATTGAATTCCTTCTCTTGCTCCAGCTGGAATTTTAAGATCGATTGTTTCCTCAACTTTGATTAATCCTTGATTATTTGCTCCCGAAGGAATTTTGTCTGCAACTTTTCCTACTCCTTGACAAGTTCCACAAGTTGTAGCAGTTTGCATTTGTCCTAAAAATGTGTTGGTAACACGGACTTGTTGTCCAGAACCGCCACAAGATGGACATGTTTTAGATGTAACGCCATCTGCTTGTTTAAAACGTTTAACTTTTACTTTCTTTTCGCAACCGTTAACCATTTCTTCTAAGTTCAATTTTACGCGAATACGCAAATCAGAACCTTTCATTCGACGTGGACCACGAGATTGACCTCCAAATCCACCACCGAATCCTCCGCCTCCAAAGATATCGCCGAAATGAGAGAAAATATCTTCCATATTCATTCCGCCGCCACCGCCGAATCCTCCGCCAGCAGCTCCGCCCATTCCTGCATGTCCGAATTGGTCGTAACGTGCACGTTTGTTGTCGTCGCTTAAAACTTCGTAAGCTTCTGCAGCTTCTTTAAATTTATCTTCTGCCTCTTTGTCACCAGGATTTTTGTCAGGGTGATATTTGATGGCAAGTTTACGATAGGCTTTCTTGATATGCTCTGATGTTGCAGATCTTTCGACCTGCAATATTTCGTAATAATCTCTTTTTGATGACATTTTCTTAATCTAAATTATAATCCAACAACAACTTTCGCGTAGCGAACTACCACATCATTTAATAAATAACCCGTTTCTACAACGTCTACAATTTTTCCTTTTAAATCCTCCGTTGGAGCAGGAATTTGAGTAATTGCTTCGTGTAAATCAGTATTGAAATCGTCTCCAGCTTTAGTCTCCATTTCTTTCAAACCTTTTGCACGTAACGTTTCTACTAATTTATTATTGATTAATTCAACACCTTGATGTAAGCTGTCGTCTCCTGACTTTTCAATTTGATTTAAAGCGCGTCCAAAATCATCTAAAACAGGTAATAAAGATGTAATAACTTCTTTATTTGCCGTCTTGAAAATGTCCATACGTTCGCGCGAAGTACGTTTTTTGAAGTTGTCAAACTCTGCAAATAAACGTAAATATTGGTCTTTTTCTTTTGCTAATTGTTCCTTAACAATTTCTAATTCTGACTTTCCAGCAGTTTCTTCTTGTGGTTGTTCTACAGTGTTATCACTCTCTTGAACGTTTTCTTGAAGATTCTCGTTCTCTAATTCTTCGTGTATATTTTGGTCAGACATATTCTTATTAGTTTTTTTGTTTCTGATTGAATCAAATAGTTTGCCAATGCCCATTATGTGTCGTTTTGTCAGATTTTAAATAAAAAAGAAGCACTTCTGTCGTTAGAAGTGCTTCGGTAAATGTATAAAGTTTTTTTGATTTGAGTTTTAGTAGAATTAAATTTCGTCACTTCGAGTGATTTTCAAAGAAAATTGTATCGAGAAGTTAGATGAAATAATATTTTCTTATTTATCAAAGTGTTATTCTAAACTTGTTTCAGAAACACATCTTGCGAGTTTTACTTTGAGGATGCGAAGTTGAAATGAATTCAACTTGACATTATAAGGATAAAAAATTATCTTAAAACTTAAAATTAATCTTTCCATTCAAGAAACGTCCTGTCAAATAATTTGGCATTGTGTAAACTGCACTCGAATTTACGTCGCGAATCCATGAATTACTGATTTCGTTTTTAATATCAAACACATTGAAAACATCTACACCAATCGAAATTTCTTTGAAATTACTCCAGAATGTTCCTTTTGATGGTTTCAATTCTTTTTGATTAATAATTTCTTTCACAAAACCAATGTCAACACGTTTGTAATCTGTCAACGTTGTTTGGTATTGGTAAGGATCTGCAAATTGTGGTGCTCCGTTTGGTAAACCAGAAGCATAAATCAAATTTACATTCACTTTGAAAGATGGTAAAAACTCCATATAATCTTGGAAAAATGCAGATAATTTGAAACGCGGATCTGTTGGTAATGGAATATTTCCTCTGTCATCAATATTTTGATAAGCGCGCGCATACGAAGCCGAGAACCAAGAATCGATTCCTGGAACAAACTGCCCAAATAAATGCATGTCAAGTCCATACGCATAACCTTTGGAGTTGTTATCTGCCGTATAACGAATTCTTACATTGTCTACATAATACGGATTCAAATCGTTTAAGATTTTGTAATAAACCTCAGTTGTTAATTTGAACGGACGATCCATCCATTTGAATTCGTAATCGTTTCCAAATATAAAATGAATTGATTGTTGCGATTTTACTTTATCATTCAAAGAACCATCTAAACGACGAATTTCGCGATAGAAGGGAGGTTGATAATAAATACCTGTCGAAAAACGGAACAACATATCGCTTTCCCAATCTGGTTTAACAGCGATTTGAGCACGAGGCGAAACAGTTGTTTCTTCGTTAAAATCCCAATAAGCTGCACGTACACCAGCGTTGAACATCACTTTCGCATCATTCCACATGAATTTGCTTGTATATTGTGCGTAACCTGAAATACGATTGGTTTTTAAATTATTTTTTGAATTGACATAATAACTTAAATTCAAACCATTTCCTGGATTTGGATTCATAACATATCCTGTCGAATCGATTGCTTGCCATTCACCTAATAAATCACGAATATCTTCTTGTTGAAATTTTGCACCCCACTCAATATCATTGTTTCCGTTGATTTTGTATTTTCCTTTGTGTTGAATTCCGGCAACTAATGCATCAAAATTATTTCGTGCATGATCGATTTGCGAACCAACATCATTCGTAGAAGTAGCATGGCCTTTTTCGTCTACTTCAGAAATGAAATAAGAACCTTGAATATCAAAATATTCGCGCTCTTTCGAATGATAAGCAAAAACATCTAACCCTAAATCTACTTTAGAATTTGGTTGATACGTAAATGATAAACTTCCTGTTTCTGTCGCAAATTTATCATCTTCTTTTCCGTCATAAAAAACAGTTAGCAACAAGGGAGTATCCATTGTATTGATATAAGTTTCACGTTTTATAGGAAACATTTCGTAGCGCGAACGTGACATTGTTCCCAAAAATGCAACATTCCATTTATCATTTAATTTATAATTGATATTGGCTTGCACATCGTAATATTCAGGATTGAAATTGGTATCACCTTTTAAGGTATTCAACACTAAATTTCTGTTTTGATAACGAGCTCCAACAATTGCCGAAAGTTTTTTGTCTTTAGAACCTCCGCCTAATGTCAAACTTCCGCCCATTAAACTTGCTTCTAATTGTCCTTCAAATTTTGTTGGGCGTTTGTAGGTAACATCTAAAACAGAAGACATTTTGTCGCCGTATTTTGCTTCCCAACCACCAGCAGAAAAGTTGATAAATTGCGTCATCGCAGGATTTACAAAACCTAAACCTTCTTGTTCGCCAGAACGAATCAATTGAGGTTTATAAACTTCGATTCCGTTAACGTAAATTAAATTTTCGTCATAATTTCCTCCGCGAACCATATATTGCGAACTTAATTCTGTATTCGAATTTACGAAAGGCAATGTTTTCAATAAATCGGCAACTCCGCCAGTCAAACTTGGTCCTTGTTGCATTTGCGCAGCACTCAAAACGGTACTTTGCAAAGGTTTATTTTTATTGGATTGAAAAGAAATAGTTGCTTCACCTAATTCGATTGCATTGGTTTGATCAGGAACTAATTGAACAAAAATCTCTTTCTTGTTTTTATCTTTTAGCGTAAAAGTTTGTGCAAACGAATGATAACCATTGTTGTTAAAAGTTACGGTAACGGAAGAATTTGATGGAATATCAATTTTGAAATTACCATTTTGATCTGTAAAATAAGATTGATCGTTGACAATAATCTCAGCTTCACTAATTGGAATTCTATTTTCGTCGACAACTTTACCATTAATTTGCGCAGTTTGAGCAAATAAAATTCCACCCAAAAGAGATAAACTTATGGTACTAAGAAATCTTTTTGAATGTTGTAGAGTATGTTGCTGTGTTGTTTTTTTCATCTTTCACGTTTAATTCTAATTGATGGTTGCCAACCGAAATCTGTTCTTTGTTCAAATTAATTGATAATCGTTTAATTTTTTGATCATATTCGGCTAAAACCCACTTACCATCGATATAAGCTTTATAATCTTTTATCCCAGATTGTGCATCATCAATTGTAAATTTGATAATAGCATTAGCTTGAGTAAATTGACTATCTGATTTGATATTTAACGGAGTAATTGTCGGTTTAGTATTGTCAATTAAAATAGAAAAAACACCAAAATCTTTTGGATTTGCAACAAGCTTTCCATTTTTGAGCTCTGTTGTTAAATAATCTTTTTTCCAAGCACCTCTTTTTTGATATTCGCGTACAATAACAGCTTTGTCCAATTGCGCTGTTGGAATGTCAGTAGTCGGTTCTATTGCTAACGTGTAAGTTTGATGAACTGGTATATAATAATCGCCCACCCAATGTTTACCATTCGAGAATTTATAAGCTAAATCAAAATCTTCATAAAAAATATTTTTAGGGAAAAATATTTCGATTCCATCAGATTTGAAATGATTTTCTTTGTTCCACAACATTGGATTTGTTTCAGGAAGTTTTGCAGAGTCTACAAATGCTTTTCCATTAACTGTAAAAGATTGCGAAGATAAATTTCCTGCATAATCAGAAACGTCAATTTTTACTTTGTACGATTTTCCTTCTTCAAGTTCTAAAATTCCATTGTTTTTTAGATTTGAATACATTCTGACAGGATTCCCATCTTTCACAAATCCTTGATACACCCAACTGTTATTTTTCTGAATATCGCCATAATCGCAAACACTATTTATAGCTCGCGCTTCATCAAACGAAAAACGATTAGAAGTAAACGTATAAATCGGTTCATCATTCACATAAATATTAATTTGATGAACTCCATTGTTATTTTCTGCTCCATTGTGTTTGTCATAGGCTTTTACACCAAAACCTATTGCGCCAGAGGCAGAAATTGTACCTCCATTTACCACAACAACACGATTGGTTTTTTGATTCACATCGCCATAAATTGGATAAGCATATAGGCCTAAAATAGATGGTTTTCGAGTATCAGGTAAATCAAAACCGAAGTAAAAAGGATTAATTGGTTCTTCTGTTTTGGTATCACGAATTTCGAAATGTAAATGTGGACCTCCAGAACCTCCAGAATTTCCAGAAAGAGCAATCAAATCGCCCATTTTTACAGGAAGTTCGTTTGGTTTTGGATGCAATTCTATCTTAAACGTTTCGTTTGCATATTGTTGTTTGCGCACATATTCTTGCAATTCGGGCGTAAATTCTCTCAAATGGGCATAAACAGAAGTATATCCGTTTGGGTGATCGATATAAAGTGCATTTCCATAACCTGTTGGCGAAATATTAATGCGAGAAATGTAACCGTCTCCAACCGCTTTTACTTTCAGACCTTCTCGTTGTTGAGTTTTGATATCAAGCCCAGCGTGGAAATGATTGGCACGTAATTCTCCAAAATTACCAGCTAAATAATTGGTAATTTCTAAAGGATTTTGGAAGATGTTTTTTGGATATGTTTCAGATTTTGGTTGTTCTGATCGTTGTCCAAAAACAACAGAACTTAGTAATAAGTTTAGGAAAATTGGCTTAATCACTTTCATTTTTTCTTTTCAATAATTAACAAATCAGTTAAAAGTAAACTAAATCTTTTACAAACCTCCTTAATCTTTTGAATTTCTGAAAATTATTTGGAGATAAATTTTTGTAAAATAAAATTAAATAAATGATTATCAATATTTTGTATTTGTAAAATAATAAACAAGTAAAAGAAAAGGATTTTAGTGAATGATTGAGAAATGATGAAAGTAATTTTAAAATCAAACATAAAAAACATCATCATGAGAAAAATTATTTTAGCACTTTTTATAGTTGTTTCTATCGTAAGTTGTAATGAATACAAAGGTTCAGAAAGTAATGCAGAATTGGCTGCTGATGCGAAAGAAGAAGTTGCGGTTTCTAATGCTGCAAATTTAGAAGTAGAAGGGAAGGTTTTTAAATCGAATGCGTTGATCGAAATGAAAGTAAAAGATGCGATGAAAGATGCGGTTCAAATCGAAGAAAATGCGATTTCGTTGAATGGATTTGTTTTGAATAGTGAAATGATTAATCAAATTTTAGATTCGGATATAGTTGAATTATCTGAAGAAAGCGTTAAGAAAATAGACAAAATTCAACGTTCTTATTTGATTGAATTGAAAGTTCCGTCAAATAAATTGCGCGAACATGTCAAATTTGCAGTAGAAAAAGGAATTATTATCGATTATATTTTGATTAATAATGAAGAAATGACCTTTGAGAAATATGAAAATGAGTTGAAAAATGAAAACAATAAAGCAGTTAAAATTTCGCAACAAATCGAAAATAAAGTCAACAAAGCGTTGAAAAATGATGCGACTTCTTATGCGACTATTGCGTATCAATTATCAGAAGAACCACGAGTTGTAACGAATATTTTACCACAAACCGATCTGAAAGCGTATAGAGAAATCAAGTTAAGATATGAGTTAAAACAAAGTTGGAAAGATGGAATGTATTATTTCAAATCAATTTTGATTGTTTTCTGTCAATTTCTGCCAACTATTCTTTCGGTATTGTTTTTGTTTTTTAGTATCAAGTATGTTGTGAAAGTAGTGAAGAATAGAGAAACGAAACAAAAAATATAAGTAAATCTCTATTTGTCAAATGAATAAGAAAAAACTGATAATATTTAGGTTTTTGTATTGATTAGAAGTAAAAAAATACTATTTTTGCAATAGAAGCTAGAATAATTGAAATTCTCAGGAGATGGAAAAAATGGTAAAATTTAATGAACTTGAAAACAAAGTTTTAAGTGTTTTAGGCCAACTTGGGAATTATAAAGATATATTGAAGGGCGCTGAAAACTCGATACAAGAATTGGAAAAATTGCAAAATGAAATCAATTCTCTAAAAGAAGAAAATGCCCGATTGAAAAATAAATTGAGAGATTCGCAAGCGAATAACTTAAATTTAAATGAGGAAGTAAAACGATTAAAAGTCGTTAATGCAATGAGCGGAAATCAGGAGTACAAACAAATGATGAAGCAAAGAATGAACAAATTAATAAAAGAAGTCGATACGTGCATCGCTCAAATTAAAACTAATAATTAATAAAAGAATGTCAACTCAACGAATTGAGATAAAAATTGCTTCACGTCATTACCCAATGACGATTAATTCTGACGAGGAAGAAATGTTACTTTCTTGTGCAGAAGAAATAAATGGTATTTTGAAACAATTTGAACAAAAGTACGCTGTTTCTGACAAACAAGACGCGCTTGCAATGGTGACAATTCAGTTAGCTTTACGTGAAGCAAAGCTGAAAAAGCAAGTGAAAGATAACGAAGAAATGACAACAGAGCGCATTTCGAAGTTATTAGAATTGATTGATCAGTCAATCGCAAAATAAGAGAAGTTCTGACAGTTGTGAAACTGTCCACTAAACAATATTCCTACATTAGTTCTAGCTATTTTGGTTAACTCAACACTAGTTTTGTTACCGAGTGAACACCGTTCGGAAAGCGGGCCGCAACCTTTTAGGTTCATTTATTTGACAGCGGATACTTGACTGACGGACTAACTCAAATCCTGTTTACAGGAGTTAACTCAAAACATACTTTACTAATGTAGGTTTTTTTATATATAAACATTACATAATCTATGGACCCAATTATGACAATAATTATTGCAATTGTTACATTAATCATAGGTGCAGCGGTGGGATATTTCTTATCAAAAAAATCAGTTGATAAACAGAATCAAGAACTGATTGACGAAGCAACTCGCAAAGCACAAAATTTGATTAATGATGCTGAGAAAGATGGTGAAGCCATTAAAAAAGAGAAAATTTTTCAAGCCAAAGAAAAATTTTTAGAATTAAAATCTAAACACGAAGAAGTTGTTAATCAACGTGAAAGAAAAGTAGCTGATGCTGAGCTTAAAGTAAAAGAACGTGAAGAGAGAATCAAAACGGACTTAGCAGAAATTCAGAAACAAAAAGATCAGATTAAATCTGAGAAAGGAAATATACAAGCACGTACAGAGAAGCTTAACATTAAGCAAAAAGAAGTGGATACGATGCACAAAAAACAAGTAGAAATCCTTGAGAAAATTTCAAACTATTCTGCTGATGAAGCACGTGCTGAATTGATTGAAGTCTTGAAAGACGAAGCAAGAACGAAAGCACAAGCTCATATCCAAGAAATTATGGAAGAGGCTGAATTGGATGCGAAAAATGAAGCGCGTAAAATTGTGATTTCTTCTATTCAACGAATCGGAACAGAGCAAGCGATAGAGAATGCAGTTTCTGTGTTTAACATTGAATCTGATGAAATCAAAGGACGTATCATTGGTCGTGAAGGACGTAATATTCGTGCAATAGAAGCTGCTACAGGAGTTGAAGTGATTGTTGATGATACGCCAGAAGCGATTATTCTTTCATGTTTTGATCCTGTTCGTCGTGAAATTGCTCGTTTATCTTTGCACCGTTTAGTAACGGATGGGCGTATTCACCCAGCACGTATTGAGGAAGTTGTGGCAAAAACAACAAAACAAATTGAGGATGAAATTATCGAAGTTGGTAAGAAAACAATTTTAGATTTGGGAATTCACGGTTTACACAAAGATTTGGTTCGTATTGTTGGACGAATGAAATATCGTTCTTCTTATGGTCAAAACCTGTTACAACACTCTCGCGAGGTGGCAAATTTGGCAGGAACCTTGGCTGCAGAATTAGGGTTAAATCCTAAGTTAGCGAAACGTGCAGGTTTATTACACGATATTGGTAAAGTTCCGGAGCAAGAATCTGAATTGCCTCACGCAATTTTGGGGATGCAATGGGCAGAGAAATATGGAGAACATCCAGACGTAATTAATGCAATTGGAGCTCACCACGATGAAATAGAGATGACTTCTTTAATTTCGCCACTTATACAAGTTGCCGATGCAATTTCTGGTGCTCGTCCAGGGGCTCGTCGTCAAGTTGTGGAATCGTATATGCAACGTCTGAAAGATTTAGAAGCTACGGCTCTTAACTTTGATGGTGTAGAAAAAGCATACGCGATTCAAGCTGGTCGTGAGTTGCGTGTGATTGTAGAAAGTGATAAAGTTGATGACACAAAAGCAGCTGAATTATCGTTCTTAATTTCGGATAAAATTCAAAACGAAATGACTTATCCAGGTCAAGTTCGTGTAACTGTAATTCGTGAAACACGTGCAGTAAATATTGCAAGATAAAATTTAGAATTTAATCATATTCTTTAGGCAAGTCTACAACAAGGCTTGCCTATTTTTTTTTGTTAAATTATAGAAAATTAATCCAAGTTATAGTTGTTATTTTGATAAAAATTATTAAATTATAACGAATAAAAATTCAAAAATAATTAATTAATAATCAAATAATTAACAACTTGTTGATAACCTTTTTAATTTTTAAGATTACAAAATTTTTAATTGTAAAATCTTATCTTAATTTTGAAAGAATCGATGAGTAATTGAAACGAAAATGTAACCCTATTGAGGTTCAAATTTCTAAATAAAATAAAAGAACCAACTTCATTTATTTTGATGAAAGAATTCGTTTTTACCAAAGTTTATTAATCTAAAAAGTCCAAAAAACTATGTCTATTTTTGATAAAAGGGTAAATTATAAACCATTTGAATATCCTGAAATTTTAACCTTTACAGAAGCAATCCAAAAAGCATATTGGGTACACGGAGAAGTAGATTTTACTTCAGATATCCAAGACTATCATGCCAATTTAGATGATGCGAAACGCGAAATTCACAAACGTTCTATTTTATCAATTGCGCAAGTAGAGGTAACGGTAAAAGGATTCTGGGGAGATTTGTATCATTATTTTCCAAAGCCAGAATTGAATGGATTAGGTGCTACTTTTGCAGAATGTGAGTTTAGACATAGTGAAGCGTATTCGCGTATTTTGGAGGTAAATGGTTATTTAGATGAGTTTAATGTAGCCTTACAAAATCCAATTTTCAAAAGTTATAATACGTTTGTTGGAGAAATTATGCGTGACGAGAACAAATCAATTGTAGAGAAATTATTGTTCTTTGCATTGGTAATCGAAGATAGTTCGTTATTCTCGAAATTTGCAAATATTTTGGCATTTACACGTTTTGATGGTTTAATGAAAAATACAGCAAACATCATTGCTTGGACATCTACAGATGAGCAAATTCACGCAAATGCTGGGATTTATTTGATTAATAAAATTCGTGAAGAAGGTTTATTACCAGAGGAATTAGATCAAAATTGGGTAGAAACTGCTGTTCGTGGTTATATTGACCAAGAAGAAATGATGTTAGATTGGATTTTCGAGAAAGGAGAATTTGGTTATTACTCAAAAGCAGATTTATTAAACTATATGAAATACCGTATTGATGAAGCAATTGCTAAAATTGGATACAAAAAAATATTTCATATTTCCCAAGAACAGTATAAACCGATGGCTTGGTTTGAGGAAGAAGTTTTTGCGAGTAGTTTAGACGATTTTTTCGCAAAAAGACCAGTAGATTATACTAAACATGACAAAAGTATTTCGGCAGACGATTTATTTTAAACCGCCGAAACTTTTTATCAAAAACACAACTATAAATAAAATTATTTAACAATATCACATCATTATAAATTCTAAAGCTATGGACAATCCAATACCACACGACGACATTCAAAATATATTTTTTGACGGTGAAGCACCAAAATTATGGTGGAAAAACTCTGAATCTGAACAAATTTTGAATAGAGGTTATTTATTGAAAGGGGAAACAGTTGAAGGAGCTATAGATCGTATCACAGCTGCGGCTGCAAAACGTTTATACAAACCAGAATTGCAAGAATCTTTCAAAGAAATGATAGAAAGAGGTTGGATGAGTTTATCATCTCCAATTTGGGCAAATATGGGAACAGAGCGTGGTTTACCAATTTCTTGTTTCAATGTTCATATTCCAGATAGTATTGAAGGAATTACGCATAAATTAGGAGAAGTTATTATGCAAACTAAAATCGGTGGTGGTACTTCTGGTTATTTTGGTGAATTGCGTGAGCGTGGAGCGGCGATTACAGATAACGGAAAAAGTAGTGGAGCTGTTTCGTTTATGGAATTGTTCAATTCTGCGATGAATGTGGTTTCTCAAGGTTCTACACGTCGTGGAGCTTTTGCGGCTTATTTGGATATTGACCATGATGATATCGAAGAATTCTTGAAAATTAAATCGATAGGAAGTTCAATTCAGAATTTATTTTATGGTGTTTGTGTACCAGATTATTGGATGCAAGAAATGATTGATGGAGATGCGGATAAACGTCAAATTTGGGCGAAAGTTTTAGAGTCTCGTCAAGAAAAAGGATTACCATATTTATTCTTTACAGATAACGTAAATAAAAATAAACCACAGGTTTACAAAGATTTAGGAATGTCAATTAATGCTTCTAATCTTTGTTCAGAAATTATGTTGCCTTCATCTGCTGATGAATCATTTATTTGTTGTTTATCTTCTATGAACTTAGAGTTATACGATGAATGGAAAGATACTGAGGCAGTACGTTTAGCAATTTTCTTTTTAGATGCAGTTTTACAAGAATTCATCGAAAAAACAGAAGGAAATCATTATTTAGCATCAGCTAATCGTTTTGCAAAACGTCACCGTGCTTTAGGTTTAGGTGTATTAGGGTGGCACTCTTATTTACAACGCAACATGATACCTTTCGAAGGAATGGAAGCGAAATTACGTACAACAGAAATTTTCAAGCATATTCAATCTAAAGCAGATAAAGCTTCGGAAGAATTAGCTCGTATTTATGGTGAACCAGAGGTTTTAAAAGGCTACGGACGTCGTAATACAACAACTTGTGCAATTGCACCAACTACGTCTTCTTCTGCGATTTTAGGACAAACTTCTCCAGGAATTGAGCCGTTTGCTTCAAATTATTACAAAGCAGGTTTATCGAAAGGAAACTTTATGCGTAAGAATAAATATTTGACTAAATTATTACAAGAAAAAGGAATCGATAACGAAGATATTTGGCGCGAAATCATGTTGAATGGTGGCTCTGTGCAACATTTAGAACAATTGACAAAAGAGGAAAAAGATGTGTTCAAAACATTCAAAGAAATTTCTCAATTAGAAATTGTTCAACAAGCAGCGATTCGTCAAAAATATGTAGATCAANNTACAAATAGAAAATCCGCTCATTGAGCGGATTTTTAGATTTTATGAATTTTTTAGATTTAGTTATTATTGAACAAAAATTTACTGATTTAAAGTCGTTGAAAAGAACGGCTTTATTAATTAATATTATTGGATGCATTTTCGGTTTGAGTACATTAGTTTTTCAGTTTTTTAATGAAATTTTAATTTATTTATCTTTTGTTTATCCTATTTTTTGCATCATTTTAGTTAGATATTATCGAGGTTTGATCTCAATTGAGCCTGAAATTAGACCAAATCTTCCAACAATTTCTATAGGTTTTATGTTATCTTGTTTTGGATTAATCATTAGAACCGCTATGGATTACAATGTCTTAGATTATAAAAATGTATGGGTTCCTTCGAGTGTTATAGCGTTATTAATCTTAATAATCTATTATTTTAATCAATTTAAAATATTGATTTACAACAAGAAAAATTTTGTTTATAATGTTTTTATCATAATATTAATTGAAGTATTTTCTATTTATTCTGTTATATTCATTAATTGTAAGTATGATCAATCTACTCCTCAAATTTATGAAACTCAGATTTTGAAAAAAATTAAGAAAAATAGTAAAGGAGGTAGTAGTTATTATTTAATAATTGAAGATTGGAACAATACATTTATAGAAAAAGAGATAAAAGTAGATTATAAAAAGTATTACTCAAGTTTTGAAGGAGAAAAGCTTAAAGTAGCAGAAAGACGAGGAAGATTTGATATACCTTGGTCTTATTTTATAGAGTAATTAGTAAGCTATTTTAATAAAGTTATTGATTTATCAATAAAAATAGTGCATTTTACTTTTGTTTTTCCATTTAGCTTAACTTTCATATAATCAAGTGTAAATTATTCTAACCAAGATAAGACTCTATTTTATCAGATTATTAACTGTTAATCCAATCATCAAATGATCAGTATGAGATGCTTTAAGACTTTGTAACATGTAACCAGCTTCTAAACTAAAAGTAGGCGAAATAACGTAACCAAAGCTTAAACCAAGTCGATTTCTATCAAACGTTTTATCTTTTACAGCTTGTAGAAAAATCTCATCATACGCTTTCAAATACCACGTGTTTTCGATTAATTTGGCATTATTTAGAGGAATAGTTGCAGTCAATTGATAACGAAATCTAAATTGTGTATCATTTTCTAAAAAGCGTTCTTCGACACGAAAGCGATGGGCAAAATTAAAACGTTGTAAAGTATGTTTTGTATTGAATTGTTGATACAAACGATGCTCGTGACTATGTGCATAATCATCGGTAGAAGTAGGTGTTCTGTTCTGAATGTAGGCGTAACCAGCTAACACTGTATTGTTATTTTCGGTTAAGTTGTAACCAATTCCTCCACGAATCAAAAGTTGTTGTAACTGATCTAAATCTTCGTACGAACGATATTGTATATCCGACTGAAAATTAAAATCTTTATTGATTTTTTGATTGATATTTAAGGTATTCCAAGTTCTAAAATTACTTTCTTGTGCTTGCACACCGAAGTTGGCTAAAACAATAAAACAGGCTAATATTTTCTTCATTCATTCAATTTTAACGAAAATAAAAAAAGACACGAAAACGAATCGTGTCTTTTGTCAGTATATGTTAAATTTATTTTGTTACCTTTTTCACTTTTGGTAAAATATCTTTTCCAAAAATTTCGATAGATTTCATCATATCCAAATGATTTGGCGCTCCAACATCCATGTGAGCAGAAAAACGAGTTAAACCAAACATTTCCTGATATTTCAAAATACGATCAACCGCCAAAGAAGCGTCTCCAACAATCAAATGTCCATTTGTAGAACGTCCATAATCAAATTGTTGTTTTGTATATTTTGGCCAACCTCTACTTGCTCCAATTCTATTCATTTGTGCGCCATAAATTGGAAAATATCCTTCAGCAACTTTTTCGCTATCCTCTCCAAAAAAAGAATGCATATGAACACCAATTTGCATTTTATTTACGTCATGCCCATTTTCGATATAAACTTGTTTATAAATTTCGAACAGATAGTTAAAATCAGCAGGATTGCCTCCAATAATCGCGAAAATAATAGGTAAACCTAATGTTGCAGCACGTACAATTGATGATTTTGTTCCGCCAACAGCAATCCAAATAGGTAGTTTTTCTTGCACAGGTTTTGGATAAACACTTTGATTAATAATTGGCATTCTAAAATTTCCGCGCCAATTGATTACTTCGTTTTTATTTAAATCTAAAAGTAAACGAAGTTTTTCATCAAAAAGAGCATCGTAATCGTTTAAATCATAACCGAAAAGAGGAAAAGATTCGATGAATGAACCGCGTCCAGCCATAATTTCAGCACGACCATTCGATAAATTGTCAACACTAGCAAAATCTTGATACAACTTTACGGGATCTGTAGAACTGATGACAGAAACGGCACTTCCCAACTTAATATTTTTTGTAACTGTAGACAAAGCAGCCAAAATAATTTCTGGAGAAGAAACTGCGTAATCAGGACGATGATGTTCTCCAATTCCAAAGAAATCTAATCCAATTTCGTCCATTAATTTTACTTCTTCTATAATCTCACTCATACGTTGTTGAGGAGTTTGTGTATAACCAGTTTTAGGATCAATATGTAGATCGCCAAACATTCCTATTCCTAATTCCATACTATTTTAGATTTAGTCAAATTTACGTATAGAATTTTAGATTTAAATTGATATAGGATAGTTAATAAAAGATCAAATTTGTATATTTAATGTTATATATTCTGTTATGGAAGAATTTTTAGCGAAATCGATTCAAAATGAATTGATTTTAATTTGTATATCGATTATAATTGGCGTTTTGATCGGTACGGAAAGAGAATATCGCAACAAATCTGCCGGTTTACGAACATTCATTTTAGTTAGTTTTGGTTCCTGTTTGTTTACAATTCTTTCGATCCGAATTGGAGTAGGAAATCCTGATCGATTGGCTGCAAATATCATTACGGGAATTGGATTTTTAGGAGCCGGAGTAATTTTTAAGGACGATAATAAAGTTGCAGGGATTACGACCGCAACTACTATTTGGGCGACTGCATCGTTGGGAATGTGTATTGGCGCGGGTTATGTCTATTTAGGTTTATTGGGAAGTGTTATCGTTTTGATTATTTTGGTTGGATTAACTTATCTTCAAAATTATATTGATGATTACCATAAAATTAAAAATTATACAATTCTGACAAAGTCGAAAGAGGAATATGAATATTGCCAAACATTATTTAAAAAATTTGATTTAAAATTTTCGGTTGCTAAGCAACATACTACAGATGGAAATGTCTCTACAACTTGGTTAGAGGTAAAAGTAAACAACATAAAATGTTAATGAAACAATTATTAGATGATAAAATTATAAAAACCTATCAATTTTAATTAGAATGAAAAACCTAACAGATGACAAAAATATTTGGTTAGATGAACCAGAAGATCACGATTTTCCTGCTGCGCAAGATTATTTGGAATTAATTTTTAAACCTGAAATAGCAGTTTCGCTTGCAAATAAATTATCGGAAGCCGAGACAATTATCAAGAAATCCAAAGACATTTTCAGAGCGAGTAAATTGAGTTTACTTCCTTTGGANNTTGGTGCGATCTGCAAACGAATTAATCATTGCAGATGGTTATCATCGCTTGTGTTGTAGTTATTATTTGACGGAAGATTTGGACGTTCCTTGTCGATTGATTTATGTCGAATAAAAAAAGTGAAATCAAACCTTGATTTCACTTTTTTATTATCTAAATTCTATCCGTGTATTGCTTCTTTATTTCCGTAAGATTGAATCAAATTTCCTTCAAAATCCAACCATTCTTTCCAACGTTTGTCCACATCAACATCAGTGGAAAGTTTTCGAGCAAAATTTAAGAAAGTAGTATAATGATTTGCTTCCGAAACCATCAAATCATAGTAAAATTTTGCTAATTCTTCGTCATTAATATTTTGTGATAATGTTCTGAAACGTTCACAACTTCTAGCTTCAATCATCGCTGCGAATAATAAACGATCCACAAAAGCCATATTACGAGAACCATCTTTTTTACAAAATTTCATCAACTGACCAACGTAATCATCTTTACGCTCGCGACCTAATTTGTATCCACGACGCTCGATAATTTCTACAACCATTTTGAAATGTTGCATTTCTTCGATGGCAATATCTGACATTTCTTGAATAAATTCGTCATGTTCAGAATTATACGCAATCATTGTAATCGCATTTGTTGCCGCTTTTTGCTCACACCACGCATGGTCTGTTAAAATTTCTTCTAAATTTCTTTCCGCAATATCAGCCCAACGTGGGTCTGTCAAAAGTTTTAATCCAAGCATTTTTCGAAAAATATTAAGTCCAAATTTACGAAATTATATTGTTTAAAGATTGAATGTGAAAAATCGTTTTCTAAATGGTTTTCTTTTCAATCATTTCTAACATCACATCCGAAGCATGTTTGAAAGTTGGTGCTTGTTCCGTCAAACTTGCTGCATTTTTTTTGTTCACTTTAAAAATCAAATCTTTTTCAGTTGTAAATAATAAAGCATTTGTAAATGGATTTTTGATGTAAGAACTCAAAATTAAAAAAGTCTGTTCAACACTATGAAATTGCTCAACTTCTTCGGTTTTATAACGAAATGTGAAGGCAAAATTGTACTCATTATTTTCTAAAAGATGTAAACGAACAAATATATTTTTAAGATCAGTATCTCCAATAGTTTTGGCCATTGTCAATTTTGCAAAAGTTCCTTCTTTGATACTTGATTTTACTTGCTCGAAAAATTCTTCAAAAACAGTTTGATAAGACATTTTATATAATTTTAGCTACAAATTTACATTAAAATAAGCCAATTGGGCGCATAATATTTAATCTTCCGATTAACAAACAGAAAGCGTAATTTTGTGGGATGAAAAAACTTTTAATCATTGGTCAAGTTTGGCCAGAACCAACTTCTTCTGCGGCAGGAACTCGAATGATTCAATTAATTGATTGTTTCAAAAAAGCTGAATTTGAAATAACATTTGCGTGCGCTGCTTCAAAATCTGATTATAGTTTTGATTTGATTTCTAAAGGTGTAAAAGAAGTTGAAATTCAGTTAAATGATGATAGTTTTGATGATTTTGTAAGAGAATTAAATCCTGAAATTGTTCTTTTTGATCGTTTTATGATTGAAGAACAATATGGTTGGCGCGTTTCGAAAGAATGTCCAAATGCATTGAAAATTTTGGACACAGAAGATTTACATTTTCTACGAAATGCGCGACAAGAAGCAGCTAAAAAAGGAATAGAATTTACAGAAGATTTATTGTTTTCTGATTTAGCAAAACGAGAAATAGCTTCTATTTTACGCTGTGATTTATCGTTGATGATTTCAAAAAAGGAAATGGATATTCTTCAAAATCAATTTAAAATTGATGAAAAAATCTTGTATTATTTACCTTTTTTAGAAAATGAAATTACAAATGAAAAAATCAATTCTTGGAAAAATTTTGAAGAAAGAGAACATTTTATGTTTATCGGAAATTTTATTCATGAACCTAATTTTAATTGTGTTCAGACCTTAAAAAAAGAAATTTGGCCAATTTTGAGAAAGAAACTTCCGAAAGCTGAATTACATATTTATGGCGCTTATGCAACGCAAAAAGTTTTGCAATTGAATAATCCTTCCGAACGTTTTTTGATCAAAAGTAGAGCAGAAAATGCGCAAGAAACGATGTCAAATTACAAAATTTTGTTGGCTCCGATTAATTTTGGTGCAGGTGTAAAAGGAAAATTTGTTGATGCAATGCAAACTGGAACGCCTTCGGTTACGACTACGATTGGAGCAGAAGCAATGAAAGATGATTTTGATTGGAATGGTTTTGTAGAAGATGATTTTGAAGCGTTTGTGGAGAAAGCTATTTTGCTTTACAATAATGAGAAAGAGTGGGAAATTGCTCAACAAAATGGAATCAAAATTCTGAACGAAAATTACATTAAAACTAAATTTGAAGCTGACTTTTTAGAGAAAGTTAAATCGATTGAAGAAAATTTAATCCAACATCGAAATCTAAATTTTATTGGTCAAATTTTGCAACATCATCATCATCAAAGTACAAAATATATGTCACTTTGGATAGAACAAAAAAACAAAAACCTTTCGAAATAGGGTGGTTTTTGTTGATTATTCTACTTTGAAGCTATTTACAATTTTGACAAAATCGCTTTTCATTATTTCTTGATTTTCGAAACTGCAATATTGTAAAATCTGATAGACAAATTCTTTCGTTTCGATTACAGTTTGCAAGAAATAAATATGTCCAGATTCGGGATCATTTGTTTCAAATTCGGTATAAGCATAATTGAATCCCTGTTCGTAGGCAACATAAGGTTTTTTGATATAATTAAACCCTTTTTGTGTTTTATATGGCTCGATAGAATTTAGCGTATAATCAATCATATCCAAATTAGAATCTGCCAATTTTAATTCATCTTTGTGTTCAAAAATCACAAATCCATACGAATTCGGCTTTGGAGCAAGACTTTCAAACTGAATAGTTGCATAATCATTTAACCCAACTGTACGCTGAAAATCTTTCGGAATAGTTAACGCAAACGATTCAGCTCCATGTATTTTCTGTTGAGCAAAAGCGGTAATACATGTAAAAAGAGTAGCGATGAATAACAATTTTTTCATTGGATGAATTTAGATGACGAATATAAAAAAAGCCTTGTTTATCACAAGGCTATAACGTTATTTTTTAAAATAAATTGTTTATTTCGTTGAACAAGAATTATTTCCTGATTGACAAGGCGAAGTTCCTTCTACAATTTTTACACCTTCAACTTCTTTTATTTTACCAAAACCTCCAGCAACGTCAATCAAATTTTCGTAACCACTAGCGCGTAAAATTGAAGTGAAAATCATCGAACGATATCCTCCTGCACAATGTACTAAATAGGTTTCCTCTGGATCGATTAATTTCATTGATTCGTTGATGAAATCTAATGGAGCTGTAATTGCACCTTCTACGTGAGAAGTTTCGTATTCACCTGGCTTACGAACGTCCAAAATTTTTAATTCAGTTTCATCAACTAACTCTACAAACTCTTCTGGAGAAACCGAAACAATTTCATCGAAATCTTTTTCAGCCTCAACCCAAGCTTGGAAACCATTGTTCAAAAATCCGATTACATTGTCGTATCCGACACGAGCCAAACGTGTTACCGCTTCCTCTTCTTCACCAATTTCTGCAATTAACAAAATTGGTTGTTTGATATCTGTAATTAATGTACCAACCCATGGTGCAAAATTTCCTCTAATTCCGATATTGATAGAATTTGGAATAAATCCTGCTGCGAAAGTTTGCGGATCGCGAACATCTAAAATTAAAGCATTTGTATCTTCCGCAACTTGAATAAATTCGTCTGGAGATAAAGCTTTGTTCGCACGTTCTTTCACAACATCCAAAGATTCGACACCTAATTTATTCATCATCACATTTTCTGGAAAATAGAATGGAGGAGGCATTAATCCTGAAGTTAATTCAGTAATAAATTCTTCTTTTGTCATAGTAGGATTCAAAGCATAATTCACTTCTTTTTGATGTCCTAACGAATCAAAAGTTTCTTTACTCATGTTTTTTCCACAAGCAGAACCCGCTCCATGTGCAGGATATACGATAATATCATTAGCCAAAGGCATAATTTTGTTTCGTAAAGAATCAAATAAATAACCAGCTAATTTTTCTTGTGTTAAATCTGTATTTAATTTTTGAGCTAAATCTGGACGACCAACATCATCAATAAATAAGGTATCTCCTGTAAAAATTGCATAATCTTTACCGTTTTCATCTTTCAATAAATACGTTGTACTTTCCATCGTGTGACCTGGCGTGTACAAAGCTGTAATAGTTATATTTCCTAAAGAAAAAACTTCGCCATCAGTTGCGATATGTGCATCAAAATTTGGTTCTGCAGTTGGACCATAAATAATTGTAGCACCAGTTTTTTGAGCTAAATCTACATGTCCAGAAACGAAGTCTGCATGAAAATGCGTTTCGAAAATGTATTTGATTTTTGCATTGTCTTTTGTCGCTTGATCGATATAAGATTGTGTTTCTCTCAATGGATCAATAATTGCAACTTCACCATTGCTTTCTATATAATAAGCACCTTGCGCAAGACATCCGGTGTAAATTTGTTCAATTTTCATAAGAATGATTTAGTGTGTAAAAATACAAATATTTAAATTTAGAATTTTCCTCTGATGGATGAATTCTGATACTTTTCTTCTATTTAAACTCAAATAAGATTGATAGTTAGCCTAAAATTTATGAATGAAATCATAGGTTATTTGGCAATCTTTTTTAGATTAATAAATAATTCAGTTTTTGCTCTTGGCGGAATAGAATTGTAACAATTTTCCATGACTTTGAAATCAAAATAATCGTTGAAATACGTCTGATATTCAGTTTTATTACCTCCAAAAGGTGGCGTGTCATTTCCGAATTCTCTGTTAAATAATACACCAACTAATTTTCCGTTTTCGGCTAATAGTTCATTCATTTTGATGCTATAATTTTGACGTAATTTTGGATCTAACGCACAAAAAAAAGTTTGCTCTAAAATCAAATCAAACTCACCATCTAACTCAAAAAAATCTTGATGAAGAACTTTGATATTGGGATTATGTTTAAATTTTTCTTTGATTTTTTCAACTACAATTTCCGAAATATCAATCAATGTAATATTTGTAAAACCTTGTTCCAAAAGGTATTCTGCTTCGTAAGCATTTCCACAACCAGGAATCAAAATACGGATATTTTTATCTTCTAATTGATCGATATACTCTTTTAGCGGAGTAGAAGGAGCTTTTAAATCCCAACCAGTTTGATTTGTGGTGTATTTATCGTTCCAAAAATTTTCGTTCAGTTCCATACTTTAAATTATTGAATTATAAATTCTTCGATGAACATAAAAATTGCCATTAAAATAATAAAGATAGCAAATGTTCGCTTTAGAAATTGTACTGGTAAAAATTTGTTGATGTAGGTTCCGATAAGAATTCCAACCATAGAAATTCCAATGAAAACACTCAAGAAACTCCAATCAATTTTGATGTGTAAAGCATCACCAATAAAAAATCCGATAAGTGAATTGATGGCAATAATTACCAATGAAGTTGCCGAAGCTCTTTTCATATCTAATTTTGCAACCATCATCAATGCTGGAACAATCAAAAAACCACCACCAGCACCAACCATTCCTGTTAATCCTCCGATTAAAAATCCTTGAATAAATAAAACAGGATTTAACTTATTATTTTTCTGATCAACTTCTACATCTTTCTTACCTTTTAACATAGAAATAGCGGCGAAAACCATCAGAATAGCGAATAAACCAAACATTGCCATTCGGCGTGTGACGATAAAATCGCCTATAGCAAATAAATTAGTTGGTAAGGCAGGAATTAAAAATGCGCGAACCAATGTAATTCCAACAACAGCTGGTAAACCAAATTGAAAAACAACTTTCCAATCAACCATTTTTTGCGAAGCTTGCTTTATTCCTCCAATCAATCCTGTCGATCCAACAATGCATAATGAATAAGCAGTAGCAATTTTTTCGTCGAAATGAAAAATATACGCTAAAATAGGAACGGCTAAAATAGATCCACCACCACCAAGAACTCCCATAATTAGACCGATGAAGAAGGCGCCTACAAAACCAAAAAACTCTATAAAATCCATTTTTTTTCTCTCGATTTATACAAATCTATAGCAAATACAACAACAATTACTATAGGTATATTATGAAATATTGTTGTAAATTAATACAAATGCCTACTAAATCAATAGACGTATATTATTTTACTTTTTTTAATTATTATGCAAATTTGGTGTAACATTTTCAAAAAAACTGCTACTAATGTTACATAAGCATAATAGATAAAAACTTAAAAAATACTAAATGAAGAAAATTTTTATGTCTATCTTATTTGCAGGATCAGCATTATTTGGTCAGCAAATAAAATTTGATGAGTATACTCTAGCAAACGGATTGCATGTTATCCTTCATCAAGATAATTCTGCTCCAGTTATTACAACAGGTGTTATGTATCACGTAGGTTCGAAAGATGAGCAAGTTGGTAAAACAGGTTTTGCACACTTTTTTGAGCATTTATTATTTGAAGGAACAGAGAATATTAAGAGAGGTGAATGGTTCAAAATTGTTTCTTCTCATGGAGGTTCTAACAATGCGAATACAACAACGGACAGAACATATTATTACGAAACTTTTCCATCAAATAATTTAGAATTAGGATTATGGATGGAATCTGATCGTTTGCGTCAACCAATCATCAATCAAATTGGCGTCGATACACAAAAAGAAGTTGTAAAAGAAGAAAAACGTTCTCGTTTAGACAATCAACCTTATGGTAAATTTTCGTACGGAGAAGCGGTTAATCCTCATGTTTTCAAAAAACATCCTTACCGTTGGAGTGTAATTGGTTCTTTTGAGGATTTGAGTAATGCAAAATTAGACGATTTCAAACACTTTAGTCAAACTTTTTATGTGCCAAATAATGCTGTATTAGTTGTTGCGGGTGATTTTAATAAAGACGAAGCAAAGAAATTAATTGAGAAATATTTTGGTGTAATTCCAAGAGGAAAAGATGTTGTGAAAACTGTTGTGAAGGAAGATCCAATTACATCAGAAATTCGTGCAACAGAATATGATGCAAATATTCAGATTCCTTTATTGGCGATTAATTATCGTACGCCAGATAACAAATCAAAAGATGCTTATGCATTAGAAATGTTATCAAGCTATTTAACAGGTGGAAAATCATCAGTTTTATATAAAAAATATGTTGACGAGAAAAAAGAAGCATTACAAATATTTGCTTTCAATCGTCAAATGGAAGATTACGGAATTTATTCAATCGGAATTTTACCTCAAGGAGAAGTTTCTTTGGATAAATTAGAAGGAGATTTACAACAAGATATAGAAAAAGTTCAAACAAATTTGATTTCTGAAGAAGATTACCAAAAAATCTTAAATGGAATTGAAAATAGTTTTGTGGCTTCAAAATCGGGTGTTCAAAACATTGCACATGCTTTAGCGGATGCTTATATGTTGGGCGGAGATACAAATAAAATCAACGAAGAATTGAAGGTTTATCAATCTGTAACAAGAGAAGATATTCGCAATGTTGCTAAAAAGTATCTAAACAAAAACCAACGTGTAATTATTCATTATTTACCAGAATCTAAAAAAGCTGCAAAATAAAAAACAACCGAATTATGAAAACAAAAATATTATCTCTTGCAATCGCTTTTATGGCAGTTAGCTTAAATGCGCAAGTGGCGATTCCAATGCCAAAACCAGGTCCAGCACCGACGGTTAATTTAGGAAAATCGAACGAATTCAAATTAAAAAATGGTTTAACAGTTATCGTTGTTGAAAATCATAAATTACCACGAGTTTCTGCTACATTAACAATCGATAATCCTCCATTTGCATTAGGTGCAAAAAAAGGAGCAGAGTCTTTGTTGGGCGAAATGTTGGGAACAGGAACAAAAACAAAATCTAAAGATGATTTCAATAAACGTATTGAGTTTTTAGGAGCTCGCGTTAATTTTTGGGAAGAAGGAGCTTCTGCAAGTTCTTTAACTAAGTATTTCAACGAGATTTTTGGTTATATGGCAGATGGAGCTATGAATCCAAACTTTACTGAAAGTGAATTTGCTGATGTTAAAAAACGTTACATCGAAGGTTTAAAGTCGAATGAAAAATCTGTAGAAGCAGCAGCATCTCGCGTTTCGAATATATTAGTTTATGGAAAAAATAATCCTTTCTCAGAATTTGATACACCAGCCCAAATTGAGAAAATTACATTGCAAGATGTGAAGGATTACTACAATACCTACTACAAACCAAACAATGCTTATTTGATTGTTGTTGGAGATATTTCGACAAAAGATGTAAAAGCATTGGCGGAGAAAAACTTTGATTCTTGGCAAACAGGAAAATTAAATATTCCAGCATTTCCAAAAGTAGAAGAAGTTACAAAAACGGAATTAAATGCGATTAATATGCCTAACGCAGTGCAATCTGTGGTCTCAGTTTCGTATCCAGTTCAGTTGACAAAGAAAGATCCAGATTATTATGCAGCGTTAATTGCGTCGTCTATTTTGGGAGGCGATTTTAATTCGAAATTGAATATGAATCTTCGTGAAGCGCATGGTTGGACATATGGTGCACGTGGTGGAGTTTCTGATTCTCGTTACATTGGACGTTTCAATACTAATGCAACTGTTCGTAACGAAGTGACGGATTCTGCTATCGTTGAGACGATGAAAGAAATTAAAGGAATGACGTTAAACAAAATTGATCAACAAACGTTGAATGATGTAAAAGCAAAATTCTTAGGAAACTTTATCTTGACTTTAGAAAGTCCTTCTACGGTTGCTAACCAAGCTTTAATGAAAAAGACAAATCAATTATCAGATAGTTTTTATGCAGATTACATCAAAAATATTAATGCTGTAACAATTGATGATGTATTACGCGTTTCGAAAAAATATTTCCGTCCAGATCAAGCAAAAATCAATGTAACAGGGAAATTAGAGCAAATTGCTCCAGCTTTAGAAAAGCTAGGTTACCCAGTTAATTACTACGATTCTTTCGGAAATAAAATAGATAAACCAACTTCTGGTGCAAAAACTACAACTGTTTCAGTTGCTCAAATTACAGATAATTATTTAAAAGCAATTGGTGGTGCGGATAAAGTAAAAGCTGTAAAATCTATTGTTCAGAAAGGAAAAATAGAGACAATGGGACAGAGTGGAGATTATATTGTAAAAGCAACTTCAAATAAAATTGCAACTTCATTTACGATTATGGGAATGACTATTAAACAAGTTTTTGATGGTCAAAAAGGTTATATGTCTCAAGCAGGTCAAAAAATGGATTTACCAGCAGATATGACAGCTCCTTTGTTTAAGACAAATTCATTATTTACACCTTTGTCAGAAGGTTATAAAACAGCTAAAGTAGAAGGAATCGTTTCTGAAAATGGAGTTGAGTATTATAAAGTTGTTGCTGCTGATATTGACCGTACAGATTATTATGATGTAAAAACTGGTTTGTTAATGAAATCTGAGCAAAAAATGAAATCTCCACAAGGAGATATGATTGCAACGACAATTAACAAAGGATATAAAACGTTTGATGGAATATTAATGCCTTCTGAAATGATAACGGAAACAGGTCAGCAAACGATCAAAATTGTTATTGATACAACAGAAATTAATAAAAACGTTTCTGACGCAGATTTTAAATAAACAATTCTTTTAAATATTTTTCAAATTAAAAAGGTAATCCGAGTTTTTGGATTGCCTTTTTTAGTTTTATAAAATATAAGCTTCTTCTAAGAATCTATTTAATATAGATTTCTCTAACGTCTAGGTTTTAAAAATTATATTTAATGATTATTAAAACCAAAATAAAAAAAGCTCACCTTTCGATGAGCTTTTAACATTTATAATATTCAAAGAAATTAATCTTTTGATTTTACATGGTAAACTTTGTTTTGTAAATACCAAGCCGCTAATGTTAAGGCTAACATTGCTACTGCTGTTGCAGGAACCCAGAATGGGATTGGAATTGGATCTCCGGCTGCGTAAGAGTGTAATCCAGATAAGTAATAGTTAACGCCAAAATACGTCATAATTACTGTCCAAACTGCCCACATTGCAGCAACGTTGAATGCAAATTTTCCTCTTAAACCTGGAACTAAACGCATGTGTAAAACAACTGCATAAACAATTACTGAAACGAATGCCCAAGTTTCTTTTGGATCCCAAGACCAGTAACGTCCCCAAGATTCGTTTGCCCACATACCGCCTAAGAATGTACCGACAGTAAGCAAATAAATACCGATTGTTAACGACATTTCTGAAACGTAAGTCATTTCTTTTAGAGAAATTTCAATCTTTTTATTTGGTTTAATCATCATGATAATTAATGAGAAAACCCCTAAAATAGCACTTAATCCAAAGAAACCATAAGATGAAACGATAATCGCAACGTGTACAATTAACCAATATGATTTTAGAACTGGTACTAATGGTGTAATTTGTGGATCTAACATAGAACCTCCATGCGCAAATCCCATCATAATTACAGCAACCATAGCTCCTGTTGTAGGAATAAATGCGTTTCGGTTTTTGTATAATAACAATCCAGCTAAAACACTAATCCATGAAATAAATACAATGGCTTCGTAACCGTTAGACCAAGGTGCGTGTCCCGTTAAATACCAACGAACACCAAGTCCTGCGGCTTGTATGATAAAGACAATAAATATTAATCCCAAACAAACATTGATAATTCGATGCAGTGCTTTGCTTTCTGAAAATAACTGAATGAATGATAAAATCATTAAAACTCCACCAACCATACAATAAGCAATCATCACCCAAAAGAAAACGTTGTATTTGTTGTATAAAACCTCAATCTCAACTTTTGTTGGAGAAGGCACAACATTTTTACCCCATTTTTGTTGGTATTTATCGATATAATCTACCGCATTATCTGCAGGCGTCCAATTACCATTTTCTAATCCTTTCGAAACCATGTTAAAATAAACACTAATCATTCCAAGTGCCATTGTATCGATTTCTACAGGATTTTCTTGTGTTTGATAAATCCAAGAAGTCCAACGCTCTGAAGGATCATTCTGAACTGGAATTATTTTTAATTGATATCCTTTTGCAGTTTGATCTAAAATATTGAAACGCTCTGTAACCTTAATTACTTCCTCATCAAATTTAGAACGCTCTGAAGGTTTTCTTGAGAATGCCTCGTTATAGGCTTTATCTAATTTAAAACGAGTCGTTTTTGGATCGATCAAATTCATTAAAGATGTGTAACCATCTTCGTTTGCGCTTGTAATTTTCTTTAAACGATCTCCTCCTTTATCTCCAACTTCAATCATCGGAGCATTTACCCAATAAGCAGGATCTAATTGCAAAGAAATAAACCATTTATTGGCAGATAATCCGTGGAATTTATCTTTTTTGTAAACTTTTCTAAGGATTTCTAAAGCTTGCGTATTAACAGGTTTTATACGTCCTTCGATATCTTGTGTAAGTAAATGACCAAATTTATCAGCGTGTTCGTCCGGAATTTTTACATTCTTAGCTAATTCATCTCCATCAGCCATTTTTGTAGAAAAACTACCAATATGTTCTGATGAATGAACATTTCCTTTTTCCGAATCAGTCTGAATTTTTTGATGTCCATTTTTTCCTCCATCAGTAGTACTTGGATTTTGAGCAAATGCTAATCCAGAAAGTAAAAATAATGGAAGTAAAATATTTACTTTTTTGGTATGTAAACTTTTTAATAAAGAGTTTAATTGTGTAAAACGAGTTCCTTTCCAGAATAATGAAACAAACATTCCTCCAAATAATAAGAAGTATCCTAAATAGGTAATGTTAGTTCCCCACCAGTCTTGGTTAACTTGTAAAATAGTTCCGTCTTCTGTTGGGAAATAACTCGATTGGAAGAAACGGTAACCTTTATAATCCATTACATTGTTCATATAAATGTGATGTTTTGTTTCTTTTCCCTCGTCGATAACTGTAATGTTAGATTCGAAAGAAGAAGGGTTTGTAGAACCAGGATAACGGTCTAAAATAAAGTCATCTAAACGAATGCTAAATGGAACTTTTACTAATTTAGAACCGTAACCTAACGAAATATTCATTCCGTCAATTTGTACGTCAGCAGAATAATTTGTGACACCTTTTCCTCCAACAATCGTCACTGTATCGCGTTTATCACCAACAATAACTTCAGCTCTAATTGCACCAGGAAGATTTTTTTCTTCTGCTTTAAATTTAGAACCTTGTCGATATAAAACTTCACCTTTGAAAGCCGGATTTGGAACTACAAATTGCGCTCCGTTGATTGTATACAACGAACGTAATTTTAATGGAGCAGGAACATTAAACTCAACTTTTCCAGCACCTTCTTGCAATTTCTGCATGTCTGTAATTTGTCCAACTTGTTGTCCAGCCATTTGTACATATTCTCCTTCGAAAGGTGATTTGATAACCAAATTTTCTCCTTCTCCAGTAATTTGTACCGCACCATCTTGCGGTCTATTGTACGAAACTAAAGTTCCATTAACACTTTTGATTTCACCATTTCTGATGAAAACAGAATTACGTCCAGTTTGTCCAACTGTCACAATTTCTAAAACATTAATTCCTTCTTTTTTTCTTACAACTGTATCTAAAGCGTGAGGTACGTAATCAAAAGTTTTTAATTTAATGACTTTATCTTTGAACTGATATTCACCTTCAAAGTGTCTACGGAACAGAGAACTTGTACTATCTTTTCTGTCAAAATACGTCATGTTGTATTGATGATTGTCGTACGCTAAACGTTGTGTACCATCATCAACCATCATTTTGAAATAAGATTTGTACGATGTAATTTCGTTACTTGTTCCTCCTTCTGGAATAGGCATTTCACCCTCGAAACTGATGTAACGAGTAATTCCTCCTCCAATAAAAATAAACAAAAATGCTAAGTGGAAAACCAATAAAGGCAATTTTTCCTTTGACCATAATCGGTATCGTTTGATATTCATTAAGAACAAAACGATCAACCAAATCATTAATACCTCAAACCACTTTGCCTCGTAAATAACAGCTTTTGCAGTAGCCGTATCGTAGTCATTTTCAATGAAAGTGGCATAACCCATGGCGATTGCGTAGATGAATAGCAAGACCGTCATGGTTCTGGTAGAAAATAGATATTTTTCTAATTTACTCATTACTTATAATTGATTTACAAAAATAGGTGAGTTTATCAGATAAAGCATTAAAACTTAAATGATTTTTATTAGAATCAATGAGTTAATAGAATGTTAAATATGTTGTATCGAAATTGATTTTAAATATTTGAAAAACACACTGTTAATCAGGGATTTTTATAAAAAAGTATTTTCTTCAAAAATAATTTGTTAAGAAAATATTTAGAAATATCAAAAACATATCTTAAAAGGAACAACTTTTGTTAAAGCACAATAACCAATTATAATGATATGAAAAAATTAACTCAAATTTTATGTGCTGGAGCTTTCATTTTTGCTTTAGCAAGTTGTCATAACAGCAAGGCTGTTGCATACCAAAAAGATAATGGTACAGGCGGTTATACCGAAGAAAAGGTGAACAATGATACGTATATTGTTAGTTTTGATGGAAACGAATACAATAAAAAAGACAAAACGTTTGACTATGCTTTGTTGAGAGCAGCAGAAATTGGTCAGCGTAATAATTTTGATTATTTTGCAATTTTAAGTACGGTGAACGATAAAGTCTTGGAAAAAAGTAACAGCTACACAAAATTAGATAATAATGATACGTGGCTGAAAGTACAATATTTCAAAAACAGTAAACCAATAAAATT
The DNA here is from genome assembly GCF_002484365.1 of Empedobacter sp. UBA7611. Taxonomy (NCBI): domain Bacteria; kingdom Pseudomonadati; phylum Bacteroidota; class Flavobacteriia; order Flavobacteriales; family Weeksellaceae; genus Empedobacter; species Empedobacter sp. UBA7611. The sequence goes on along the minus strand of NZ_DLJR01000031.1, from coordinate 9,522 downwards.
TCAAACGGTTTATGAACCAGCTGTTGTAATAAAAGATTTGCATAAAAAATATAAAATTAAATAAGGATACAAACCACTCATTTGAGTGGTTTTTTGTTTCGGAATAAATTAACATTTTCGATGACACAATGTGGCGTTTTAACTTCTCAACTTTGCACTATGTTCGCATTGATAGATTGTAATAATTTTTACGCCAGTTGCCACCGTGTTTTTCAACCGAAGCTTCTTCATCAGCCAATTGTAGTGTTGTCTAATAATGATGGTTGTGTAATTTCGCGTTCTGCCGAAGCGAAGTTAGCTGGAATTCCAATGGGTGCGCCTGCGCATCAATTTCAACGTATTTTTGAACAGAAAAAAATCAAAGTTTTTTCGTCAAATTATCAATTATATGCGGATATGAGCAATCGTGTAATGTCGATTTTATCGTTGTATTCGCCTGATCAGGAAATTTATTCGATAGACGAATGTTTCTTAAAATTGAATGGATTTGATCGTTTTGATTTGAAAAATTACGGATTAGAAATCAAATCTAAAATATATCAATTTACAAAATTGCCAGTTTGTGTAGGAATTGCTCCAACAAAATCCTTGGCGAAATTAGCGAATCATATTGCGAAAAAATTTCCAGAAGTTCATCAAGGGGTTTATATTATTCAGACTCAAGAACAAATCCATAAAGCGTTAAAATGGTTAAATATTGAAGATGTTTGGGGAATTGGTCGACGAATGTCGCGACGTTTGAGAATGATTGGTGTCAACAAAGCGTTGGATTTTGTACAATTAAAAGATGATTTTCTTCGGAAAGAATTTTCGATAGTAGGTTTGCGTTTGAAAAAAGATTTGTTAGGTGAAGCGGTGTTAGATTTAGAAGCGATTTCGGCAAAGAAAAGTATTGCAACGACGCGTAGTTTTGAAGAATATACCAACGATTTTGAATATGTAAAAGAGCGTGTTGCTACTTTTGCGGTTTCGTGTGCAGAGAAACTTCGGAAACAGAATTCTTCTTGCAATTTGGTTACAGTTTTTATTCAGACCAATAATTTTGATAGAAATAAACCACAATATTACCGTACAATTTCGGTCCATTTACCTTACGAATCGAATTCAAGTATAACGTTGTCCAAATTTGCAATTAAAGCGTTTGAGCAAATTTATAAAGATGGTTATGAGTACAAAAAGGCTGGAGTAGTGGTGTCTGGAATTGTTTCGTCAGATCAAAAACAATTATCGCTTTTTGAAGAAGAAAATCCAAATCACCCAGATTTGATGAAAGTCATCGATTTGTTGAACAAAAAATTTGGTGCGGCAAAAATAAAATTAGCTTCGCAAGATTTGAATAAAACGTGGAAAATGCGTCAAAATAATTTATCACCTTGTTATACAACCAAGTGGAAAGATTTGTTGGTGGTGTATTAAACGATAGAAAAAATGAATGGAGAGATAAAAATGTTAGACAAAGAACTCAACCTTTTTGTTATAAATACAGATGGTGAGAAAAAATATATTCCGAATTTTGGTCATGTAAATGCTGGATTTCCTTCACCTGCAGAAGATTTTGTGGACGATAGAATAAGTTTGGACGAACGTTATTTAACGCATCCCGAATCTACTTTTTTGATTGTCGTTGGTGGAGATTCGATGTATCCTGTTTATCAAAAAAATGATATTTTGGTGATTCGGACAGATCTTATTCCGTTGCATCACGATGATATTATTGTTTCTGTTAATAATGAAGATTATACGTTGAAACGCTTTGATAAAATAAACAATAAACTGATTGCGATAAATCTAAATTACAAAGATTGTGTTCAAATACACGAAAATGATGAGGTGGTTATTTTAGGAGTTGTTGGTGTTTTGGTACGAGAAATAACGAATAGAATTTAAATCTTTGTTGTAACTTTTTTATAAAACATGCATCTTAATAGTAAAGATATGATGTTATGAGAAAATTTATTTTATTGTGTTTTGCAGTGATGTTGGTGCAATCTTGCGTGACAATTTCAACTGTTTCGAATGTGTCAACGAATGCGTCAAGATATTTGAGTATTGATGGAATTTATAAAACAGAAGGAACAACATATTCAGCAACAAAAGTGATTAGACGAAATAATAATCAAATCGTTTTGGACTTTACACAAATGCAAGGAGAAGTTTATTATTTCTTGAAAACAAATCAAGATATAGAACTTGAATTAGATTATGAAGTGAAACAAAAAAATGGTTTAATGGATTTTTCGATTGTAGATTATACAGGAAAAGAATTAACTCAAATAGGTAGTGCTTCGAAAGGAAAAATGAATAAAAAAGAATCTATTCATTTAGAATCTTATAAAAGTTATAGAATCAATTTTAAAGGAGATGATTTTAAAGGAAAAGTATCTGTTCAGTTAAATAATAAATAAATAAGGTCGAGTTTTACTCGACCTTATTTATTTTATTGAAATGCTCCAATTGTAGGAGTTGTTCCTCGAGGTTGTCCGTTATAATCTAACGGATATTGTTGCGCAAAAGATATTTTTCCTTTTCCTTTTGCAGGTGATTCGTTTTTCACCGCTAATTTATTTGCAAAATACGCTGTATTTTCAAACATTGGATCTAATGTAATACTTGCCAAGAAATTTGGCGCAGTTGTCACATTTAATACTGAAGTATCCGCATTGTGAATAACATTGGTGTCAAATAAATAATTGAAAGCCGCACCATCTTTTTTATCCAATAAAATAGCATTTGGCGTGCGTTCATTATATATAATACAATTTCCGAACGTTGCTTTTGTCAAAGCCGAAACATTTTTATCATTGTTTTCGTTACTCAAGAAAAGCGAATAAGCTGGACCAGCACTTGTCGCAAAATTGTAATAATTGGCAAAAGTAGAATGATAAAATTCGTACGAACCACCATATTCTATTGCTAAAGTTGCCAAATTACTATTATTCATCACCAAGTTGTAACCTGTAATTGTAGCGTTTGTTGCTAAAATTCCATACGATTGATTATTAACAATTTTAGCATTACTAATATCTAATTTCGAATTATTTACGTGTAAACCAGTATCTGCACCAATAATTTTTGCATAATTGATTTTTGATGTACTATTTGGAGCTAGTTCGATTTTGTTCCATTGATCAGGAATCGAATCGTATTTATTATCATGACGAGCTGAACGAAATTTCACTTCTTCATTCAAAGCTCCATTTACAGTAAGTTTTGCATTGTTTCCAACTGTTAAACTTGCTCCTTTTTTGAAATAAACTTTTGCACCTTTATCAATTGTTAAATCACTTGTAATAGTTAAATTTCCGTCAATTACTTGGGCTTCGTCCATATTCCAATTTGCAGAAGAAATTGTAGCATCTTTTGTATGAATTTTAGCTTTTTCTATCCAAGAAAGTAACTTGATTTTTTTAGAAGAATTGGTTGTTTTAAAGTTAATTTCGTCATCGTAAAGCGGATTAAGAGGCGCTTCTTGAGCATTTACTTCAACAAAAATAAATAAACTATCCTTTTTGCGAATCGGCACATTTTCGAAACTTGTTCCTGCTTTTCCGTCTACATTTATATTGAAAAATGAATTATTTCCACGTGTCAAATATATTTTTGGAATCACGCGATCATCATTCTCAGGATTATAAATTTTAAGCAGATAGGTTTCAGATTTAGAGAAATTATATACGGTATCTACGGAAACGGTATCTTTGCTAAAGCGCAATTCAGAACTAATTGGATCATAGTCAAAATCATCGCGACAAGATTGAAAACCAATCAAAGAAGCAATACCAAGTCCGGCGATTAATGTTTTTACGTTCATAAAATTATGATTCATTATATAAGTTTAAACAGCAAATAATAGGTTTTATTGTAGATGGACAAAGATAAAAAATAGATTTTTATGAATAGATTCACCAAAAATATTTGTACGAATTACTAAAATGTTTATATTTGCACCACGAAAAATGTGTACAAGAAGTGCAGGTTTAATTTTAAGAAGCCCATTACACTCGAAATTAAATTTGCTTAATGTATTGTTTTAAATGTTTTTTCAATAAAATTGATTGTAACATTCTGTAAATAATATTATCTTTGCACTCCAATAAAGTTAACAAAGAAGATTAAAAAAATGAAAAAAGATATCCACCCAACAAATTACCGTTTGGTAGCATTCAAAGATATGTCTAACGAAGATGTGTTCATCACAAAATCTTGTGCTGATACTAAAGATACATTAGTTGTTGACGGAGTAGAGTACCCATTAATCAAAATGGAGATTTCTTCTACATCTCACCCATTTTACACAGGTAAAACTAAATTGGTTGATACTGCAGGACGTATCGACAAATTCAGAAGCAAATACGCTAAAAAAGGATAAGAATAGGCAACTATTTGCAATCTTTAAAATATATCAAAAACCTACAAGAATTTCTTGTAGGTTTTTTTTAGTTTAATCAGGTTTTAATTATAAATTTGTAACGTTATATTAACACAAAAAATAGTTAACTCACATGTCTTTATTCGACAATACACAGTTTGCTTTCGAATCGAAATCAGATAAAGATTTAAAGAAAGCGTATTACTTATACAAGTTAATCGGAAGCCCCGCATTGACAAGTTTTGGAACTAAGTTTTTTAATTTACCATTTGCGGTAGATATCCCATTCGTAAAACCTGTAATTCGTGAAACAATCTACAAACAATTTGTAGGAGGAGAAACGGCAGAACAAGGTGTGGTTGTCGCAAATGAATTATTTAAATATCACGTAAGTTCTATTTTAGATTATTCTATCGAAGGATTAACAGAAGAAAAACAATTTGACGAAGTTCGTGACGTTATGTTACACTTGGTTGATTTAGCAAAATCTAATCAATCAATTCCATTTGTAGTATTTAAACCAACTGCATTTGGTCGAATCGAATTATTTGAAAAAGTAGGGAAGAAACAAACGTTAACTGCAGAAGAAGAAAAATCTTGGGCTAATATTCGTCAACGTTTCGAGGCAGTATGTCAAAAAGGATATGATTTGGATGTTAATATCATGGTAGATGCAGAAGAAACTTGGATGCAAGGTTCTGCAGATGATTTGACTGACGAAATGATGGTGAAATATAACACAAAACGTGCATTAGTTTGGAATACGTTGCAAATGTATCGTCATGATCGTTTGGCTTATTTGAAAGAAATGCATGCAAAAGCAGAGCGCGAAGGATATTTCTTAGGATTCAAAATTGTGCGTGGAGCATATATGGAGAAAGAGCGTGCACGTGCGCAAGCCGAAGGTTATCCATCTCCAATTCAACCAAACAAAGAAGCTTCGGATAGAGATTATAATCTAGCGTTAGAATTTATTGCTTCTCATCACGAGCGTTTTGGTTTATTCGCAGGTTCGCACAACGAAGAAAGTTGCGAATTGTTAATCAAATTGATGAACGAAAACGGAATTGAGAAAAATAATCCAAATTTCTGGTTTGGACAATTATTTGGAATGAGTGATAATATTTCATTCAACTTGGCGCATTTAGGATACAATATTGCAAAATATTTACCTTACGGGCCAATCAAAGAAGTAATGCCTTACTTGGTTCGTCGAGCACAAGAAAACACTTCTGTTGCAGGACAAACAGGACGCGAATTGATGCTGATTGAAAAAGAATTAGAGCGTCGTAAAAAATCGAAATAATCGTATTTTATATAAAGCAAAAATCCACTCAATTTGAGTGGATTTTTTGATTAATTATTATTTTTCTTGATTCTAATCTTGCCTTTATGTTCATGATACATCATACAAGTTGCTTTATTTTCTAACTCTTTGCATGTTTTTTCAAAATCATAAATAACACTCACGGTTTCACCTTCTTTTTTGTCTGAAAATATTTCATTGTTACAAACCAAATAATCCTCTTTGTCATCAACACGAATGTAAGTTCCTGTACAATCTCTCACAATCGTTCCAGTAAATAATCGATCGTGTTTAATACTTGTACTGCAAGAAGATAGGGCTAAGGTAAGGAGAGTAGTTAATGAGAAAAGTAGTTTCATATTTTGATAAATTAATAATCATAAATATAAAGTTTTTTATAGTGTAAATAAATAGAGTTTAACTATATTTTAAAAACTTTTTTTATTAAAATTTAGAATAACCAACATCATCGAATCTTGTAAGGAAGTCACTTGATGAATAACTTTTGGAGGAAGAATATATTCGTCAAATTCTTTTAAATTGACAATCTCAATTTTTGAATCAATTTCTATTTCACCTTTCAGCATTAAAATTTTTGCATTTACAGGTAATTGATGATCGATTAATTTCAAACTTTTTTTTAGTCCAAAAGCAACAACACGCGTATCATCATTTCTGAAAATGATTTTTATAATTGGTTTTTCCGATTCCGAAATCTGATCTAAAATGGCATGTAACATAATGATAGTTTTTGAATTCTCTTAAAATTAGTATTAATTCTTCAAACTATCTGAAAATGAAATATTAATAATTTGTGAAATTTTAAGCAATTGTAATCTTCATTCTTAACACAAAAAAATGTTTAACTTGCGTTTTTAATCATATAAAATGACAACGAATTATTTTGCCGAAATTATTTTACCACTTTCATTAAATGGAACATTTACATACCATCTTTCTGAAATTGATTTACAGCAAATTAAAGTTGGTCAGCGTGTTTCCGTGCCTTTCGGAACGCAAAAATTATATACAGGAATTGTACATTCTATTCATCAAAATGCGCCAGAATTATACAAAACAAAGGCGATTCATGCTTTTTTGGATGATGAACCTTTGGTGACGCAAACGCAAATTAATTTTTGGGAATGGATGGCGAATTATTATATGTGTTCACTGGGCGATGTTTTTCGAAATGCTTTTCCTTCTGCATTAAAATTAGAATCTCAAACTTTTGTTCGATTAATTAATCCAAATTATGAAACAATTGAAGAGCTAAATGATTATGAATTCTTAGTTTTTGAAGCGTTGAAATTGCGTGAAATCATTTCAGTTGAAGAAGCAGCTTTAATTGTAGACGAGAAATCAGCAATTCCAACACTTAAATTATTAATTGATAAAGGAATTATTCGGTTAGATGAAAAACTGAACGAAAAATATACGCCAAAAATTGATAATTATGTCCGATTACATCCAGATTTAAAAGGAAATGAAACTGCCTTTATCGAGATTTTAAATCAATTAAATAAAGCACCAAAACAGCGCGAAACCTTGTTGCAATTGATTACGTTAGAAACGCAATCACAAGAAAAACCGCTAAAAGTTGCAGATTTTATAAAACAAGGTGCGACAAATGCTGTACTTAAATCTTTAGCAGAAAAAGGAGCAGTTGAAATTTATCAACATCAAACTTCTCGTGTAGATGAAGATGAGAAAGAAGTTGCTGAAATTGCTGAATTGACCTTGAAACAAACTGAAGCTTTGAATCTAATTAAAGAAGATTTTAAAGATAAATCGACTGTTTTGTTACATGGCGTAACGTCAAGCGGAAAGACAGAAATTTATCTAAAATTGATGGAGCAAGTAATTGCGAAAGGAAATAAAGTGTTGTACTTATTACCAGAAATTTCTGTGACAACGCAAATTGTTCATCGAATCAAAAAACATTTTGGAGAAAGAGTAGGAGTTTATCATTCGAAATTCAATCAAAATGAACGTGTAGAATTGTGGCAGAAAACCTTGAATGGCGATTTTGATATTATCATTGGTCCACGAACAGCGTTGTATTTGCCTTTTGATAATTTGGGAATGATTATCGTGGATGAAGAGCACGAATCTTCTTATAAACAAATGGATGTAAAACCATTTTTTCATGCGCGCGATATGGCGATGTTGCTTGGAGGAATGATGAATGCGAAGGTTTTGTTAGGTTCAGCGACACCTTCGGCTGAAAGTTATTATAATGCGAAAAATAAAAAATATGGTTATGTCGAATTAACTGAACGTTTTGGGAGTATAAAATTACCCGAAATTAATTTGATTGACCTCAAAAAAGCGCAAAAGGAAAAAGAAATTACAGAAGATATTTCGCATACACTTCGTGATGAAATTTTCAATCAATTGCATCAAAAAAAGCAAGTCATTTTATTTCAGAATCGTCGTGGATATGCGCCAATTATGGAATGTAATACGTGCGGTCATACGCCCGAATGTCCAAATTGCGATGTCAGTTTAACATATCATAAATTCTCTAATCAACTAAAATGTCATTATTGTGGTTATGCACAAGCAAAACCTTTGCGTTGCCCGAGTTGTGGTTCGCACGAATTGAATACAAAAGGTTTGGGAACGGAGCAGATAGAACAGCAAGTTCAAACAATTTTTCCTGAAGCAAAAGTTCGAAGAATGGATGTCGATTCGATGCGAGGGAAATTTGCGTACGAAAAATTGATCGAAGATTTTGAGAACAAAGAAATTGATATTTTAATTGGAACGCAAATGATTACAAAAGGTTTTGATTTTGGAAATGTTAATTTTGTTGGTGTTATTCGAGCAGATTCTTTGTTAAATTTTCCTGATTTTAGAGCGCACGAAAAAGCGTTTCAATTGTTAACGCAAGTTTCTGGTCGTGCAGGTCGTCGTCAAGAACAAGGAAAAGTATTGATTCAATCTTTTCAGCCAGAACATCAGATTTTGCAAAATGTCACAACCTACAGTTATGCACCAACGATGAAAGATATTTTGTATGAGCGAAAAGAATTCTTGTATCCTCCTTATTCACGGTTAATCAAGTTGCGTTTCAAGCATAAAAATAAAGAGCGTTTGGATAAAACGGCGGCTCAATTAGTCGTTTTGCTTAAACCAAGTTTTGATGCAAAATGTTTACTTGGTCCAGAAACGCCTTCGATTGGAAGAATCAATAATTTGTATATTACAGATGTGATGATTAAAATTAGACCAAATCAATCACCTCAAAAAGTAAAAGATTTAATTCAAGCAAAAATAGATCAATTGCATACAATTGCAGCTTTTCGTTCGGTACGAATTGATGTTGATGTTGATCCAGTTTAAAATAAAAACCTCCCAAAAGTTAACTTTTGGGAGGTTTTCTTGTTAAGATTCTAAACTTCTTAAATATTGTTGTTGCAAAGATCGTCGTCTACCTTTCAAGAATAAGAAAAGATTTAGCATCAACATTATTCCTAAATAAATGGCGAAACTACCAATTTTTGTACTTAATTTTACAATCAAATCTTCGGTTGTTGCGATAGAAGTCATGTAAACAATTAGCATGGCAAAACCGATATTCAAAAGATAAAAACCAATTTTGAATAATGAATTTGTTGCGCTTGCAATATCTTCTTTTTGATGGAAAATATCGTACATAAATATTTTTCCATTTTTGAATAAAACGTTAGAAACTGCGATTGTCATTAATATTGCCACTGGTAAGTAAACCAAATATGCAATTAGATTGTAATTTGTCATAATTTGCTGTGTTTAAGTGTTTATTTTTTTGCTTTTTCTTGCGATATAAATAATTGATAAATTAACCCGTAGTGCATTTGTA
>NZ_DLJR01000062.1:0-85982 GCF_002484365.1 Empedobacter sp. UBA7611 | reverse complement strand
ATTTTCAAATCTAAAGGAACTCGTTTCAGAACCTCATACTTAGTCTTAGTCTTAGTCTCATTCACATCGTAAAATACATATATCTGAAACCTCAAAAACTACTAATCGGCTCATAATTCATACTTTTTTGAGCCAATTAATCAAAATAATCGGCTCATCGTTAAATGAAATAAAAAAATAAATTGGGATTACCTTATTGAAGAAAGTCTTTCAAGCTTACTAAAAAAAAAACATAAAAACTTTATTTACAATAAATTATAAATAAAATTAAAAATTATAGACATAAAAAAAGCACCTTTAAAAAGGTGCTTTTGTGGTCCCAGTTGGGCTCGAACCAACGACTTGCTGATTATGAGTCAGCTACTCTAACCAACTGAGTTATAGGACCAAAAATAAAAAGAATAATACCTTTTATTTTGAATGCAAATATATAAAATCTAAAACATAAAAAACAAGTTAAAAATAAAAGAATTTTAATGTTTTTCACAACAAATTCAATTACAATATAATAGTGTTGTATTTTTATTATAATATTTATAATCCTTAATTTGATTAAAATGAAATAAATTATGGTTTATTAACATTATACTTTATTAAACATAATTGACCTATCGAAAAATATGTTCTCTTTCCATTCTGATAACAGCAAATCTGAATTAATGATTCTTCATTTTTATTGAGTTTATTCTTTCAATTATAAACCAACAAAATCTGTATTTGACTCATAATTATACGTTTTAAAAGTCAAATCTATTTTATAAGAATGATGATTTTCTTATTTAGAATTGGGCTAAGAAAGATGAAGTAAAATAGTGAATTTAAAATGTTTAATTGATGTTAATGAACTTAATGAGCTAAATAAATTTATTAATCGGCTCATATTTTTATTATATTTGAGCCAATTAGATTAAATAATCGGCTCATGAAATACAATTGGCAATATAAAAATTGGGCAAATTTTGAATATGACTCATCTGTAATTGACCAAATAGTTATAAAATTTGCTTTAAAAACAGGCGAATTAAAAGGAATGATTGATACCCTGCCCGAAGATATCAAGCAAGAAACGATTATTCAATTTATGATTGATGAAGCAATTAAAACTTCTGAGATTGAAGGCGAATTTTATAGCCGTCAAGATGTAATGTCATCCATTAAAAATAAAATTGGGATTCATTCTTCTATTAGCCATATAAAAGATAAAAATGCACGTGGAATAGGTGAATTAATGGTCGATGTTCGTAATAACTTTAAAACTGAACTAACAGAAGATTTAGTAAAAGAATGGCATAAAATCTTATTCGAAAATTCTACTTCTATTAATGCAGGAAATTATAGAATCGGTGAAGAGCCAATGGTTATTGTTTCGGGAGCATATGGACGTGAAAAAATACATTATCAAGCTCCTCCTTCAGAATTAGTTTCAACAGAAATGCAAAAATTTGTCAATTGGTATAATGAAATCAAAGTTGAACCAATCGATATTAAAAATGCATTAATTAAAGCATCTATTGCACATTTATATTTTGAATCAATCCATCCGTTTGAAGATGGAAATGGACGAATTGGACGTGCTATTGCAGAAAAATGTTTAGCAGAAAGTTTTAATCGTCCGTTAATCATGAGTTTATCAAGTACGATTGAAAAGGATAAAAAGAATTATTACGAAGCATTGAAAGATGCTCAGCAAACATTAGAAATTACAGATTGGATTTTGTATTTTTCTACAACTATTCTTGATGCACAAATCCAAGCAAAGAAAATAACCAATTTTATTTTAAATAAAACGAAGTTTTTAGATCAAACAAAACCTCTTTTAAACGAACGTCAGCTAAAAGTCGTTATCAAAATGTTGGATCAAGGAGCAGAAGGATTTGAAGGCGGAATGTCAGCAAAGAAATATATTTCGATAACAAAAACATCAAAAGCTACGGCTACACGTGATTTACAAGATTTAGTTGAAAAAAAAGTATTGATTACTGAAGGTGCAGGACGTTCTGTTAGATATGAGTTGAATATTTAATTTCACCTATTCAATAAAACCATAAGAGGTGAAAAATAGATTACTAGATTTAAAACTCTAAATACCAATACTTAAAACTCAATTTAAAGAATAGAAATGTCCAGTTATTTCATTAAAAAACTGGACATTTTGTTTATATTTTAAAGTTTTAAAAATTCCTATGATATACTTGTTTAAAATGTATTTCATTGATAAGTAAAATTATTTGAGGATTTGGCAAATAAAGTATATTAAAATATACATATCGTTTATATTTCGTATTTTTGATTATTATAATATACATTTATGTTAGATTTTACAACAATAAAAGATGTGAAAAATTCAATTGGAGCATGGTGTAAAAAGATGCGAAAAGCAGAACACTTAACACAAAAAGAATTAGCTCTTTCACGCTTAACAATTGTTAAACTTGAAAACGGAGAGAATCCTACTATCGAAACTCTTTTGAAAGTATTACAATATTTTGACGAAATGAAATCGATCAATCAATTTGTTTCTGATAAAATTGAAAACTTAGATAACAATCAATCTATGTATTAATAATAAATTACGTAAAACTAAATTTATCTTATTAATTAAAATCTGAATTAGGAAAGATTAAATCCTTAGTGATTTAGAATTAGGAAGCTCTTCACTTTCTTTTGAAAAACAATAGTAATTATTAGCTAGTATATAAAATGGGTATCAAACGGGTATCAAAACAATGATAAAAAATGGTGATTTTAAAATGTAGTAAAAATGATAAACTATTAATAATCAGCATAATTAAATAAAAAAAGCACCTTTTAAAAGGTGCTTTTGTGGTCCCACTTGGGCTCGAACCAAGGACTTGCTGATTATGAGTCAGCTACTCTAACCAACTGAGTTATAGGACCAGAGAATTAAGCAATAAAAAGGAAGCTATCACCTAATTCGTTTGCAATATTAAAGCTATTTTTTTGAACTTCAAAATTATTTTACATCTTCGCAAAGCTCTACCAATACGCCATTTGTTGTTTTAGGGTGTAAAAAAACAATACGTTTATTATCTGCTCCCAATTTTGGCGTTTCGTTAATAAAAGTAAACCCTTGATTTTTAAGACGCTCTATTTCGAGTTCGATATCATCTACTCCAAAAGCAATATGGTGAATTCCTTCGCGATTTTTTTCTAAATATTTTTCAATAGCACTATCATTTTTTTCAGAACCGACCAATTCGATCTTCGATTCGCCTACTTCAAAAAAAGAGGTTCTCACACCTTCCGACTCCACTGCTTCTTCTTTGTACGGTGCTTTTCCTAATAATTTTTCGAACAATTCATTCGATAATCCCAAATCTTTTACGGCAATCCCTAAATGTTCTATTTTCATGTGTGTTGTTTTGCGTAAAGATAAACTTTTCTAAAATTTTTTATTTAAAATTTAAAGAGTTTGTTGTAATATTGAACTATGAGTTTTTATGAAGATGGGAGTCAATATCTCCGCAAAGGTCAGTATAGAAAAGCGATTGATTATTTTACATTATCGATTAAGCGTCAAATAGAAGTGGCAAATTCATATTTCGGTCGTGGATTGAGCCAATATTATATGAAACAAAATACAGATGCAATCAAGGATTTTGATAAAGCAATTGAATTAGATGATAAAAATCCAAACTTCTATTTCTACAGAGGAATGGCAAATTTCAATCAATATAATCCAACAAAAGCAGCTGAGAATTTTGATAAAGTGATCGAGATTGATCCGGCAAGTTTTGTAGCTTATCATCAAAAAGGTTATGTATTGATGAATTTGAACAAATACGATGAGGCGATCGAATGTTTCAATAAAGCTTTAGAAATTAATCCAGATTACGAATCATGTTACCACAATCGTGCATTTTGTTACGATCAATTGCAACAATTGGATAAAGCAATCGAAGATTATTCGAAAGTAATTGAAATGAAACCACATTTCTTGTCGTATTACAACAGAGGAAATACTTATTTTGTATTGAATGATTTAGAAAATGCATTAAACGATTTTAATCAATCAATCGAGTTAAATCCAAATCATTTCTTATCATACTACAACAAAGGCGCAATCCTAGAAAAATTTGAGAAACAAGCCGAAGCTGTAGAGGAATACAAAAAAGCATTGCAGTTGAATCCTGAATTTTATTTAGCTGCCGAAAGATTAGCACAATTAGAAAATCAACAATAAAACATAGAAATCGTTTCGAATTGGAACGATTTTTTTTTATGTCTTTTTATTTCTTATCGTAAATCAATGTTAGACCATGCGTTATGTTGTTACTTTGCCTTAAAATTAATCTAATATGCAAGTACAAATCGCCGTTTATGGTAAAAACAAAGAAATTGTAGACACGTTAGAACGCGTGATTAACAAAAATGAAAACTGGAAAGCATTTTGTACCTGCTCACAAGAAGAATTGAAAGGATACGTATCAACAAACAACGTCCAAATAATATTATACAGTAGTGGAATTGGTGCTTCGGAGGTAGAGAAAATGGAGGAATGGATAAGCACTTATTTCCCTACTATAAAGCAAATCCATCATTATGGTGGAGGAAGTGGTTTGTTGAAGTGCGAAATTGATGGCGCTTTGGCTGGAATAAAACCTATTAGCAAAGCAAAAATCAATGTTATTCTTTAGCCTTTTAAGAGAAAAGAGCTTTTCAGTTGTAGATGAAAAGCTCTTTTTTTACATATCTTTTATAATCCAATAGTCTCGGGAAATCCCAACATCATTGCGATTAACTTCTATTTCGTCGCAAAAATCTAAAAATAATTCGTCCAAAGTTTTATCAATTTTTGGTGTAGAACCGAACAATTTCGTTAGAATGGGATTGGTTTCGTGCTCCAATAACTTCCCTGTAAACTGCTGAATGTTATTTTCTTTAATGCCAATAAATGTACTTGGCGCAAAAACCATCACCTCATCCGCATCAATCACCAAAAATGTTTTCGATTTTTTGATTAACTGGATCGATTTCTTTTTTTCTTCATCCGTTCCAACTTCTAGACTTTCCAAAAACAACTCGACGTTATCAAAAACTTCTTCCTTATCTTGAACAAATTCCATCTTATAAATTTTAGCAAAATTAAAGTTTTTTTTCTGATTGTTTACTTTTATTCATGTTTCCTATTTATCATTTCAATAGAAAAGTCTTCATCTATTTATGCAAAACTGAAATAAACTCAACTTGACATTATTGTCATTCTAAACCTGTCGAAGAATCTCAGATTATTCTAAACTACTTCAGTCATCTTCAACTCGATTCAAGATCACAACAAAAATATTTCCTTGAGAAAAATGTAGTTGAGTAAAAAAACTAATCTTCTTTCAATAGAATTTCGACTTCTAAATATTCGTGGTAATTTTTGACAAAATCATGGTCAAAATCAATGTCTTCTAAGCGCATTTGAATCCCTTTTTTATCAACATCAATATAATCTAAAATCGTTTGAACATTATAAATTTCAAGATTATGAAACGTCGGATACAACGTAATTTGCTTCAAGGTAAGTGCCATAATAAAACAATTGATTCCATTAAAATTAACCCCGATATCAGCGAAATTCTTATAAAAAGCAATCAAATTTGTTTTGAGCTGAAGATTATAATTAAAACTTCTCAACTTGAAATTTTTTAAGACCAATCGATTCGTCGTTTTCAAGACAATTTCTTCAGTAATCTGAAGATTTTTACTCAATAATTCTAAAACTTGTTTATCCTCAACCAATTGATACAAAATATTCAAATATCGTTTAGCTTCATCAAATTCAAACAATTCTAAACTCACTAAAATCGATAAGAAAAGAAAACGTTGATTGGTAGGATACACAATTTCAATTTCTTTCAAATACTTTTGCGCTTCATCAAATTTCAATTTATGAATATAATATTCGGCAATGTAGAAATTCGCAGCATACAAGTAATAATCTTCCTTTTTTGCTTCTAAAAGATACAAAATCGATTCTTCGTTGAAGTTTAAATTGCGCTGAACAACTCCTTTCAGAAAAAGTGCTTTTTTATCTTTTGGATATTCGTGTAGCAACTGATTTAATAAATCTTGTGCCTTAATTAATTGCTGAATTGGATTGTGAATAAACGAAAAACTTTTCCAAATAGGATATTGATTTTCATCCATTTTATCATCAAAAATCAAGAAAAAAATATCATTAAAAAGTCGATTGTAATCCACAGTATAAGTTTTAGTAGTGATAAAATTAAGCTATTTTAGGTAAAATACACGAACAAAATAAAAAAATAGGTCGATCCTAAAACTGTTGTCGTTTTATTTTACCACTTTCCGTTCGAGAAAATGTAGGAATGAAAATAATTTCTTTTGGAACTTGATATTTGGTTAAATCTGCCAAAGAAAAATCCAAGCTCCTCTGCTCTCCTTCCACAACTAAAATTAATTTCTGACCTAATAATTCATCCGTTTTTGAAGTGATATAAAAATCAGAATCAATGAACGGTTTCAGCTTATTTTCTATTTGTTCTGGAAATAATTTTATTCCACCCGAATTAATCACATTATCCGCTCTACCAATCCAGTTAAATTTTCGTGTATCAATCAATTCAACCACATCATTCGTTACAACTTGCAATCCATCATAAGGCGTATCAATCACCAAACAACCTCGCTCATCTTGTGAAATCGTTACCTCATCAAAAGCTTCAAAAATTTGTGCTGCATTAGGATATTTTTGATTTGCAACTTGTTTAAACGCAATATGCGTAATCGTCTCCGTCATCGCATACGTTTCATAGACTTCGTTCTCAAAAGCAAACAATTCTTGTTTCACTTTCACCGAAAGAGGCGCTCCTCCTATGATTAACTTCTGACATCTTGAAACAAAATCTAACGAATTTTCAACTTGCATAGGCGTTAACGCAACAAAATCAATCGAGGTAAAATTTTGTGAAATTCCACTATTAATTTCATTCAAAGAAATATGAGAAGTTGGTTGCATACAAATCAATTTCAATCCGATTTCTACTGCACGAACCAACATCAATTTTCCAGCAATATAAGTAACAGGCATCACCAATAAAGCCGAATTTCCTTTCTCTAAATGCAAATATTTTCCCGTCATATTCGCACTTTTTCGCATATTTTTTTTGGTTAAAATAATCTCTTTCGGAGTTCCAGTAGACCCCGAAGTATGCGCAATCATCACCTCAGAATCAGAAAACCATTCAACCAAAAAATCTTTTACGGATTGTTCAAATTCGTTGGTAACTTCAATAGCGTTGACATCAAAATTAGGTTGAGAAAAATCTAAATACAACATTCTATTTATGATAACTTACACCTGCATTAATTTCGATATCCAACACATTATTCGCTGGCGGAATGGGACAATTGTAATGTTTGCTATATGCACAATATGGATTATACACTTGATTAAAATCCAACGTAATTTCATTGGCTGTTGTACCTAAATCCTTTGTACTCAAATCCAAATAACGTCCACCTCCATAAGACGTCACGCCGTTTGTTTCGTCCATAAAAGGTAAAAACAAACTGTCTGCATATTTCTCCATAATTGGTGAAGATTGATAAACCGTCAGCGTTTGTTCAACATTATCCAACATGAACGTTACCGTTCCGTATTCTTTGTAATTTTTGATTTTTTTCGCAGAAGTAGGAAACGGAATCACCTTTCCATCTTTGATTGGCGTAAATTTCGCTTTCACTATATATTTTTCGCTGATCGGAAAAAATGTAATGCCTTTGAAATTCGTTTTTTCTTCGTCTACCAATGGCGTCGTTTTAAGATCAGTATAAAAAGTCGCCAATTCGGTTTGATATTTTTGAATTGCAACTAAATCAATTGTTTTTTTTGTCGTTTGACAACTCATTAAAACGATTGTTGCAAAAAATGCGATAATTACTTTATTCATGCTAATTTGTTTCGAAATAAATATTCTCCTCTTAATTCTAATCGACTTGGGAAATTGTTTGTAAACAAACCTCCTGTGCCCAATCCTTGTGGCATTTCTGGATATAAAATCGCTGTCCATTGTGCAATAGCATTTAAACCGATATTGCTTTCCAAAGCAGACGTTATCCAAAACGGAATTTCGTATGTATCTGCCGCATTAATCCATTCCAACGAACCTCTAATTCCACCAACTAAGCTTGGTTTTAGAATAATAAATTGTGGTTTGATTTTTTCTAATAATTTAAATTTATCTTCTTGATGAACAATTCCAATTAATTCTTCGTCCAACGCAATTGGTGTCGGTGTTGTGGCGCATAATTCCGTCATCAAATCGATTTGTCCAGCTTTGATAGGTTGTTCAATCGAATGTATTTTTAATTCAGCCAATTGTTGCAAGACCACTTTTGCTTCCTCAAACGAAAAACCTCCATTCGCATCTACTCTTAATTCTAATTGATCCGCAGAAAAGTCTTGTCTTAATTGTTGAATAATCTTATGCTCATTTTCCCAATCAACACCGATTTTAATCTTGATACAATTGAAACCTAACGCTAATTTTTCTTGAATTTGTTCGCGCATAAATTCTACCGAACCCATCCAAATTAATCCATTGGTTTGAATTCCGACATCACCAGATGAGAACGATGATTCATACAAATTAGGATTATAACAATCATCGTAATGATCATTGTATCGATTGGCTGACATACTTTGAAACGCTTGCTCCAATCCAAATTGAATCGAAGGCCATTCTCTCAATTGACTCCATAATGTTTCAATTCCTAAATCAATATTCTCGCATGCCCAATGTAATTTTTCTTCATATTCAGGTCGATCATCAAAACTCAACCCTTGGAATAAACCACATTCTCCTACATATTTTTTTCCTTCTTCTATGGTTAATAAATAAGTCAGTTTTTCGGTCAACACTCCGCGTGAAGTACCACTTGCTTGTTTAAAAATCAATTTGTACGGTTCAAAACTTGCTTTCATTCCTCAAAATTAATCAATGTTCAAGAATTTCTCAAATGAAACAGAAGTTCTTTTTAAATTAAACTTTTTCATATAAACTTAACTCATTCAGTGTTTTATTCGAAATATTTTGTAATTTTAATTAATTATTTAACCATAATCAATTACTATGAAACGAAATCAACATATTGTTCTTTTGTCAAAAGATCATCATTTTGGTTTACTGTGCAGTTGGAAAATACAACAAGGTTTAAATAAAAACATTGAACCAGAACGCATGGCAACTTATGTCGATTACTTTTGGAAAAGTCATCTAAAAGAACATTTCAAAGAAGAAGAACAAATTATCTTTCCTTTTTCGGACGAACAACACAATACACAAATTAAGGCAGAACATATCGAAATCGAACGTTTAATTGAATTAATTGCCAAACAACCTGACACAAATTTATTAAGTGATTTTGCAACAAAACTTCATGATCATATCCGATTTGAAGAACGTGCATGGTTTCCATTTTTGGACGAATATATCAATGAAGACGATTTTGCTGCTATTGGATTAAAATTAGAGGAATCACATCAAAAAGTTGAAGACGATTACAACGACGAGTTCTGGAAATAAACCTTCCTTTTAAAACATGATATAAATTATAGTTTTAATAAAACACTTTTTACTCTTTTATTAAATATATAGCGTATATTTGTAGTGTAAAAAAAGATTAAGGAATGTTATCAAAAACTTGTGAATACGCAATTAGGGCGTTGACTTTTATAGCTCAACAAACAAAAGACGGCAACAAGATCAGCATCAAGGATGTTGCAAAAGGAATTGATTCGCCTGAATATTTTATTGCGAAAATTTTACAAGAAATGACCAGAAAAGATTTATTGCAATCGACAAAAGGACCAACAGGCGGTTTTCATTTAAATGAAACCAATTTGAATAATTCATTGGCGAATATTGTAAAAGAATTTGACGGAGATAAAATTTTTAACGGTTGTGCATTAGGTTTAAAACAATGCTCGGAAACAAGTCCTTGTCCATTACACGATCAATTTAAAGGAATAAGAAACAATTTAAAACAATTATTAGAATCGACAACTATTCGAGATTTAGTTGAAAAATTGGAAACAAAAAATGTTTTTTTAAGACTGAATTTTGAATAAAAAAATTTAATTTTAAATCGGATAAATAAGTCTTTTATAAATTTAAAACCGAACTAATGAAAATAAAACATCCTTTTATATTTGCGCTTCTTTTCTTATGGATAGGAATTTTTATCAGCATAAGTTTTATTGAAACGCCTTTAAAATTTCAAGTCACTGGAATGACTTTACCGATTGCATTAGAATTAGGAAAAATCACATTTGGAATTTCAACAATTATTCAATTTGTACTTTTAGGAATTATCCTTCTCCTATTTTTTATCAACCGAAAAGAAATCAACTATCCAATGAAAATTTGTGTCATTATTCTAACGATTATTTTATGTCTTGAAAAATTTTGGATGTTACCTGTTTTGGATGCTCGAGCAGACATTTTAATGACAGGAAAAGGCTTACCTCCTACTCCTTTACACGACTATTTCATTTATGCAGAAAGTTTAAAATTGCTAATGTTAATTGTCTTTTGTGTCACATTAATTACAAAAAAAAATGAGCAAAGATTCTATTGAAAAAATGTCAGGACATTGGGTTTTGGCTAAAGTCGGAAAAAAAGTATTACGCCCTGGAGGGAAACAAATGACCGATAAAATGATCAAATTATTGGATATTAATTCAACGGATCATGTGGTAGAATTTGCGCCAGGATTAGGTTATACAGCAAATATTACACTTCAAAAAAATCCGAAAACCTATATAGGTATTGATTTAGAAGAAGCTATTGTAAAAGACTTAAATCTTAAATTCGGAAATGAGAAAACAACGTTCAAATTAGCTAACGCAGCTCAGACGGAATTGGACAATGAAAGTCAGACAAAAGTTTATGGAGAAGCTATGTTGACAATGCATGCTGATCACCGAAAAAGTGAAATCATACAAGAAGCCTTTCGTATTTTAAAAAATCAAGGCATCTATGCCATTCATGAGTTAGCATTAAAACCAGATCTGATTTCAGAAGAAATCAAAAAAGAGATTCAACGAGAATTGGCTGAAACCATGAAAGTAAATGCACGACCATTAACCATAGAAGAATGGAAAAATAGGTTAATAAATGAAGGATTTGAAATTATCACAATAGAAACTGCAGAAATGCACTTACTAGAACCGTCTCGATTAATCGACGATGAAGGATTTAATGGTTTCATGACTATTGTCAAAAACATTGCAACTCAACCTGAAATTAGAGAGCGTGTAATTAAAATGAAAAAAATATTTAAAAAATACGAAGAGCATCTTTGCGCTACAGTAATTATGGCTAAAAAAACAACTTAACAGATCAAGCACATGAAAAAATTTGTAATCCCTTTTGCAATGGTTTGTTTAGCTTTCGGAATGACAGCTTGTAAACAAACAACAAAATCTACTCAAACTACTGACACTGAAACAATCGCTATTTCGAATGAGGCAGCTGAAGAAGCAAAATTAACTTCTCCACCATTAGTTCCTGAACCAATCGGAGATAGAGCGGCTAAAAAATTAATTGTCCGTTTAGAAACAATCGAAAAAACAGGAGAATTAGCAGATGGTACGCAATATAATTTTTGGACTTTCGGAGGTACAGTTCCTGGTAGTTTTATTCGAGCACGAATTGGGGATGAGATTGAATTTCACCTAAAAAATAATGAAAACAGTGTATTTCCACACAATATTGACCTTCACGCAGTGAATGGTCCTGGAGGTGGAGCTGAAGCATCATTTGTTGCACCAGGTAAAGAAGCTGTATTCAATTTTAAAGCATTAAATCCTGGTTTATATGTTTACCACTGTGCTACTGCTCCAGTTGGAATGCATATCGCAAACGGGATGTATGGTTTAATCCTTATCGAACCAGAAGGTGGTTTACCAAAAGTTGACAAAGAATTCTACATTATGCAAGGAGATTTCTATGTAAAAGGAAACTTTGGCGACAAAGGAATGCAAGAATTTGACATGAATAAAGCTATTGCTGAAACACCTGATTATGTTGTATTCAACGGAAATACTGGAGGATTATTAGGCGACAATGAATTGCAAGCTAATGTTGGCGAAACCGTTCGTTTCTTTGTTGGAAATGGAGGTCCTAACTTAACTTCATCTTTCCACTTAATTGGAGAAATTTTCGATCGCGTATATCCTGAAGGTGGAAGTTTAGTAAACGAAAATGTTCAAACAACACTTATTCCTGCTGGTGGAGCTGCTATTGTAGAGTTCAAAGCTACTGTTCCAGGTGAATATGTAATTGTGGATCATGCTATTTTCAGAGCATTTAATAAAGGTGCTTTAGGAAAAATAAAAGTCAATGGAAATGACAATCCAAAAGTATTTAAGTCAAATAAATAATTAATCTCAGTTCAATTAATATGTACCGTTTAATCGTTATATTAACCGTATTTATTTCACTTTTATCTTGTTCTAAAACGACAACAACAGAACAAAAAAATGAAACCACCACTTTAGCTTTTATCCAAGATGATAAAAAAATGGTGAAAGTTGATGGTGGTTTCTATAAACCGTTTGTTGGAAATCAAGATAGTTTAGTTGAAGTGCAATCGTTTTATATCGATGAAACGGCTGTCACAAATCGCGAGTATATCAAATTTCTAAAGGCAAATCCGCAATGGACAAAAGACCAAGTAAAACGAATTTATGCCGATAGTACTTATTTGAAACATTGGACATCCAATTATGAGATTCCAAAAGGAGTAAGCTTAGATGCGCCTGTCACAAATGTTTCGTGGTTTGCTGCAAAAGCTTATGCCAAAAGTGTAGGAAAACGTTTACCAACAATCGATGAATGGGAATATACTGCACGTGCAGACGAACAAATGAAAGACGCAACAGAAGATCCGGCTTTTACCCAACGTATTCTTCAATTGTATCAAAACAAAATGAGTTATACGAAACCTGTCAAACAGTTTTCACCAAATGCTTGGGGTGTTTATGACCTTTATGGTTTAATTTGGGAATGGACAGATGATTTTAATTCGGTTATGCTTTCTGGTGAATCTAGAAAAGACAATACCGTAAATGAAACGCTTTTTTGTGCTGGTGCTTCGGTTACCTCATCAGATTTGAAAAATTATGCTGCCTTTATTCGTTTCGCTTTAAGAGGTAGTATTGAAGCTAATTACACGGTCAACAATTTAGGATTCCGTTGTGCAAAAGATATTAATTAACCTATAAAATAGAATAAGATGAAAAAAATTCTATTCCTTATGCTTCCACTAATTGTGTTGTTTTCTTGTCAATCAAAAACGGAAACAACCGTAACTGATTCTGAATCGATTTTCAATTTGCAATCCGAATGGCAAACACAAAATGGAAATGAAATCAAATTGGAAGAATTAAAAGGAAAAGTTTTGACTGTAGTGATGATTTATACTTCATGCAAAACGGCTTGTCCGCGATTGACATTGGACATGAAAGACATCGCAACAAAAGTCAATTACAAAGGAAAAGACTTGACTTATGTTTTGGTTTCTATTGATCCTAAAACAGATACACCAGAAAAAATGACCGATTTTCTAAAAAATAATAAAATAGATAATAAACAATGGTTATTTTTGAGAAGCTCTGAAGATAATACACGTGAATTTGCAAATAGCTTGGCAATGAAATACAAACAAATTTCTCCAATCGATTTCTCTCATTCAAACATTATCAGCGTTTTTTCGAAAGAAGGTATTTTAGTTCACCAAAAAGAAGGCTTAGCTATTGACATTGATGAAACGGTGGATGCTATAAAAAAACAACTAAATTAAGAACAATAAAAAATTACGAAATGAAAAAATTAACTTTTATGATGGCCGCTCTTGTTGCGGTGTCGTTCTATTCTTGCAACAAAGCAGAAGACAAAAAATCGACAGATAGCGAAATTGATTATTCAACTGTTGATGTTGGAAAACCAGCTGAAGCACCTCAAGCAGCAGAATTAACAAGTGCTGAAAAAGGAAAAAACTTAGTTGAAAAAGCAGACTGTTTATCTTGTCACACAGTTGACACAAAATTGATTGGACCATCTTATCAAGATGTTGCAGCAAAATATACAGAAGCTGATCGTGATATGTTGGCATCAAAAATTATTGAAGGAGGAAAAGGAAATTGGGGCGATATTCCAATGACACCTCACTCTACAGTAACAAAAGATGAAGCTGGTCAAATGATCGATTATGTTTTATCATTGAAAAAATAATCCCTATAACTCCCCGACATAGGTTGGGGAGTTTTTCAAAAAAATTTAAATTAATAAAGGATATAAAAGTATTTTATTATGAACACTAGAACAGACTTAATAGGAGAAATGGTTGCAGAAGATTTTAGAACTGCTGCAGTTTTCAAAAAATATGGAATTGATTTTTGTTGCCGTGGAGGAAGAACAATCGAAGATGCGTGTAAAGACAAAACTGTCGATGCCGAAACGATTTACAACGAATTAGAAAATATTCCAAATCAATCGAATAATAACATCGATTTCAAATCTTGGCCATTGGATTTATTGGTAGAATATGTGGAAAAAACTCACCATGCTTATGTGGAAGAAAAAATACCTGTTTTACTCGCTTTCTTAGACAAATTATGCAAAGTTCATGGTGAAAGACATCCAGTACTTTATGAAATAAACGCTTTATTTAATCAAACAGCTCAAGATTTGAGTGCTCATTTAAAAAAAGAAGAATTAATTCTTTTTCCATTTATCAAAAAAATGACTCATGCAAAGAAAAGAGGAATAGAATTAGAAGTTCCTCATTTTGGTACAGTTGAAAATCCAGTTCACATGATGGAACATGAACATACCGCAGAAGGTGATCGTTTTGCAAGGATTGCAGAACTTACCAATCATTACACTCCACCAGCAGATGCGTGTAACACTTATCGCGTGACCTATGCAATGTTAGAAGAATTCGAGAATGATTTGCATACTCATATTCACATCGAAAACAACATTCTATTTCCAAAATCTATTCAATTAGAAAAAGAACTTAAATAAGTTTATTCACTCCCAATAATCCCCTTATTGGGAGTTTTTGATTCTTTAATTCATTATTATTTAAGATATTTTCACTTATAGTTTTGTAACTTTTTGATGATTGATGCGTCTTATTTGTAAACAACCCTATAAATGAAAAAATATTTTCTTCCAATTATTTGTATTGCATCTGTTCATACTTTTGCTCAACAAGAAATAAAAGGAACTTTTCAATATACCAATCAAGCTCCAATAGCGTTAGCAGATGTAATCATTTTTCAAGGCGAAAAAATTATAGATGAAATTTCTACTGACAAAAATGGGCACTTTACGGTTATTTTAGAAGAAGGAACTTATACGTATAGAATTGAAGAAGCTGGAATTTTACTTCATTCATCCTCTCTCACGATTATGAATCATACGGATTTAGGAATTATTTTAGTTCCTAAAACTGAAAATGTAACCTTAACGGAAGCTGTTGTTACAGGTCAAAAAAAATTAGTTGAAAAGAAAGTAGACCGATTAATTTTCAATGTCGATCAAGCAGAAGGTGCAAAAGGTGGAAATGCCTTAGATGCATTGAAACTTGCGCCACGTATCGAGGTGGAAGAAGCGACAGATGCTATTTCGATTATAGGAAAAGGTTCAGTAAGCGTCATGATTAATGACCGATTAATGCAAATGAGCAGTGAACAATTGTCAAATTATCTAAAAACCATTCGAACAGAAGATATTGAAAAAATTGAAGTCATTACAAATCCTCCAGCCAAATACGATGCGACAGGAAACAGTGGAATCATCAATATTGTATTGAAAAATGCAAAACAAGAAAGTTTGAATGGTTCTATTTCGACTTCATACAACCAGCAAAAATACGGTGGATTCAATTTGAACGGGAATATCAATTACCGCAAAGGAAAATGGACATTAACCTCTAATATTTATAGTGGTAAAGGAAATTGGTATGGTAAAAGTAAAAACACAACTTTATATCCAGATCAAAAATGGACTTCGGACGGAATTAATAAAAATGAGAACAATTATTATGGTGGTCGAATTGGTATTGATTATCAAATCAATGACAACTTAATTACAGGTTTCAATTTAGATATTTCAGATGGTAAAGGAGAAAGTAAAGGAAATTCAGTCATTGATATTTTCGATTTAGTGAACAACAAAACAAATCGTTATATGACGACGAATTGGGATGGTGGAAAATGGAATTGGAATTATTTGGGATTAAATTACCATATCATCAAAAAATTCAAAACGGAAGGTAAAAAGTTAACATTCGATTTTGACTATTCGAATAACGGAAACGATAGCAATAACAAAAATATCAGTAACGAATTTGATCCTAATTGGGCAGAAATTCCAGGTAAATACGAAAATAATTACAGCTTAAATGACGGCTCTTCAAACCGATTCAATGCAAGTATCGATATGGAGCATCCTGTTAATTCGTGGAAAATGAATTATGGAACGCGTTTACGTTGGGCAACAGATGAAGCGGAAAATCAACGATTTTTAAAACTTAATCCGAATGATAATTTCCATGAAGATACCGATTTTGCAAGCAAATACAATTACAAAGAGAATGTCTACGCATTGTATTATTCGGTAGAAAAACAATTGAGTGAAAAGCTGACAGGAAAAGTTGGGTTACGCTATGAGCATGCACAAGTGAAAAGCATTATGGAAGATCCGAAAAATAATTACGAAAAAACTTATGACGGCTTATATCCTACCGCTTATTTGATGTATCAATCATCGGAAAATCATTCGTTTACATTAAACTATAGTCGTCGTGTAGATCGTCCATTTATTTGGTATTTAAATCCAAGAAGAACGAAACAAAATGAGTATAATTATTCAGAAGGAAATCCAAATTTGACGCCTTCTAATTCGAATAATTTCGAGTTAGAGCATGCGTATAAAGATTTATTGGTAACAAGTTTGTATTACCGCAATGCGAATGATCTTTTTGAACAAGTAAGCATCATGGATCCTGATACCAAGATTACACTTTCTAAGCCTTATAATATTGGAAAAACATATAGTATTGGTTTAAGTGAAAACATCAACGTAAAACCTTATAAATGGTGGAAAGTAAATGCTTCGGCAGATGTTTTCTATCGTAAAACAACCAGTAAAATTCCTGAAATGAATTATACATTAGACGGAATGAATGGGGAATTTAGAATTACAAATAATTTAGATTTAAATAAAAAGAAAACACTTTTTGCTAATTACACTTATTCATATTATACAAAAAGTACAGATGGATTAGCCAAATTTGGAGATTTTATGCGTCATAACATTGGTATGAGAGCAATGGTATTTAAAAAGAAATTACAACTTTCGGCAAATATCTCTAACCTTTTCGAAAATAAAAATGGAACTTACACAAGTACGTCTAACAACGTAACAAATATGGGAGTTAATCAAGCTTTCAGAATGTATCGTATTGGAATTAGTTACAATTTCGGAAAACAATTTAATATAGAACGCTCAAAATCTAACCAAGAACAAAGCGGCGGAGGCGGTGGAGGAAATGGTTAAAATTTATTCCTGAATGAATAGAACCTGAACAAATCAGTTCAGGTTTTATTTTTTTATAATGATTATTGATCCAATTCTATCAATAGTTTTTTTAATTTGGATATACTTGTAATATATCTTGATATAAAGATATATTTAAAACCAATAAGAAAATTATTCAAACAGAAAATATACCAATTGCAAATGGACACTACTCACAATGTAAAATAATGGAATTCTATTTCTGGTCAATTACCAATAGATTGCGAAACCAAAAAAATTCTGTTAACAATTTTAGAGCAAACTAACTTAGTTTTTAAAAATATCGAAACGATATTACATGAAGCTAATAGCGATAAAAACCATGTATTTCTGGTGGAAATCTCAATTTAAACACTTTACCTTTTTAGAAATTGTTGTATAAATAATAAACCCCTAAAACATAAATTTCAGGGGTTTTGTATTGCAATACTATTCTGTTAAATCGAATAATTACGATGTCCAAAGATCGAACTCCCAATGCGAACCATTGTACTGCCTTCTTCTATCGCGATTTGATAATCTCCTGACATTCCCATTGATAAAATAGAAATGTTTTGATAAATAGATTTCAATGAATCAAAGTTAGATTTTAAAGAACGGAATTCTTCACGAATTTGACTTTCATCTTCCGTAAACGTTGCCATTCCCA
This sequence comes from Empedobacter sp. UBA7611, assembly GCF_002484365.1. Taxonomy (NCBI): domain Bacteria; kingdom Pseudomonadati; phylum Bacteroidota; class Flavobacteriia; order Flavobacteriales; family Weeksellaceae; genus Empedobacter; species Empedobacter sp. UBA7611. The sequence goes on along the minus strand of NZ_DLJR01000062.1, from coordinate 67,706 downwards.
TCAATCCAACTACGCGAACATTTGGTAAATGCTGAATTTCTTCTTGCATTATCTGTTGAATTTCTTCTTCATCCAAGCCAAATTTTGTTTCTTCATCTGCTATAAATTGTTGCAACAATACATCAATTACGCGATTATTTTTTTGGGCTTGTTTGTGAATTTCTTTCAACAATTTTAAACTATCAACTCCATGTATCAAATGCACAAAAGGCGCCATATACTTCACTTTGTTGGTTTGCACATGACCAATCATATGCCAACGTATATCCTTTGGAAGAACTTCGTATTTATCGCACATTTCTTGAATCTTGTTTTCACCAAAATCTCGCATTCCAGCCGCATAAGCTTCTTGCAAATCCTCCACAGGTTTTGTCTTAGAAACCGCTACCAATGTCACATGAGCAGGAATTGTAGCTTCGATTGTTTTTAAATTTTCTTGAATACTCATTTTTTATTCTTTCAAATCAAATACAGCAAAACCGCTTAATGGTTTTGGTTCGATATATGTACTTTTTGGTGGCATTTTAAGCCCTAAATCCGCAATCAATTGCAAATCCTTCACATCCACTGGATAAAAAGCAAAAGCTGCAATATAATCGTGATGATCAACTTTATTTTTAAGCGCTTCTACTCCTTCTCTATTGCGCGTACCACATTCGTAATGAATGCGTTTATCCTTTTTAGAATCTTGAATATTTAGAATTGGTTTCATCACATTTTCTTCGAAAATATAAGTATCCAATTCGCTTAAACCTTCTGTCATTAATACATTATTTTTGACATATAAACTATAATATTGACCATCTAAATACATCACAATATGATGTTTTTTGGTTGGCACAACTAATTCATCACCTTTCGGAATAATTTCAAAATCAGCTTCTAAAGCAGTTAAAAACACTTCTGGAGTTAAGCCGTTTAAATCTTTAATTAATCGATTATAATCATTGATAATCAAATCTTCATTCGAAACTAAAAGTGCTAACGTATAATTAAACGCTTCATCACCATAGACTTCATCTTTCGAATTTTCAATCGCAAATTTTGTGTATCGCTCCGAACTTTCCATACGATGATGTCCATCTGCAATATACAATTCGTCTAATTTTTCGATTGAATCTTTTAATTGTTTTAAATTTAAACGATTATCAACTCTCCACAACAAATGTTGCGTTCCGTTTTCTTCTTCTATTTTCAGAATCGGCTTGCGTTTCATTTCCGTATCAATCAACAAATCTACACGTTGAGCAGGTTTATAGGTCAACAAAACAGGTTCCGCATGGAAATGAGATTCTTTCAAATAATCAGCAAATAATTCCACACGACGCTCCAAAGTTTCTTCGTGCTTTTTTATTTTATTTTGACGATAATCATCAATATTCACCAAGCCTAAAAGTCCTTTTGTTTCGCGTCCATCAGGCTGTATGACTTGATAAATATAAAAAGACGACTTGTCTTGCGTTAATATTTTTTTCGAAATAAAATCCTCAAAATTCTCACGAACTTTTCTGAATTTCTCTTTCGGATCTTGAATCGTTTCGTCCCAAGTTGGCAAAATAATATGCAAAAAAGAGTTTTCTCTGTTATTGATATAATAATCCAATTCTTCTTTCGAATATTGATTAACGGCAAGCGTCACAAATTCTTGAGAAGTTTCTTCTGTAGGTCGAATTCCTTTGAATGGTTTAAATTGAGGCATTTTGAATAGTTTTAGATAGAATGAAACTCAAAATTATTTTCCGTAAATCTCAACGATTTGCGAAGCTAATTCAGTTCCAATTCTGTCCTGCGCTTCATTCGTAGAACCTGCAATATGAGGAGATAATGACAAAGATTCGTTCATCAACAAGCCCATTTCTGGTGTTGGCTCATTCTCAAAAACATCTAAGGCTGCTCCAGCAACTTTTCCGTCTTCAATTGCATCAACCAAAGCACGCTCGTCAACTACTCCACCACGAGCCGTATTAATTACAATCACGCCATCTTTCATTTTTGCAAATTCTTTTTCACCCAAAATATATCCATCTTGTGCTGGAACATGCAGCGAAATGAAATCTGCTTTTGTAATGACTTCATCAAAATCAACAGAAGTGATGGTAAACGTTAATTTTTGACCATCAAAAAATTCTAATTCAATGTCACGTGTTGCTGGGAATTTATCATACACTAAAATATTCATTCCTAAACCAATCGCTTCACGAATCACTTCTACACCGATACGGCCAAAACCGATTACACCCATTGTTTTTCCTCTCAATTCGATTGCTTTTGCGTAAGCTTTTTTCAATCCATTGAAGTTAGAATCTCCTTCTAAAGGCATATTACGATTGGCTTGGTGTAAATTACGAACGATAGAAAACAAATGCGCAATTACAAATTCTGCTACAGATTGAGAAGAAGATGCTGGCGTATTAATCACCTGAATTCCTTTTTCGCGTGCATAAGCAACATCGATATTGTCCATACCAACTCCTCCACGACCGATAATTTTAAGATTTGTCGCATCAATCAAAGGTTGACGAACTTTAGTCGCAGAACGCACTAAAAGTACTTCAACTCCATTTTCGTTGATATAATTTTCTAATTGTTCTTGTGCTACGTGAGCAGTTATTACTTCGAAACCTTTTGCTTCTAAAGCTTCTATTCCTGCCTTAGAAATTCCATCGTTTGCTAATATTTTCATGTTATTATTATAGAATTAAGATGTGAGATTTTAGATGTTAGATAATATATTTCTCAATACTAATATCTAGCATCTAATGTCTGCTGATTAACCAAATTTTTGTTCAAATTGTTTCATTACTTCTACCAAAACTTGAACAGATTCTAATGGTAAAGCATTGTACATAGACGCACGGTATCCACCAACATCACGGTGACCAGCCAAAGAAACAACTCCAGCTTCTTTTAACATTGCATCAAAATCAGCTTTGAAATCTTCGTTATTTAAGACAAAAGTGGCATTCATTTGAGAACGATCTTCTGTTGCAGCAGTTCCTGTAAATAATCCGTTACGATCAATTTCAGCATACATTGCATCTGCTTTTGCAGTATTAATTTTTGCAATCGCTTCTACTCCACCTTGCTCTTTTAACCATTGTAAATTTAACATGACACCGTAAATTGCAATTACTGGCCACGTATTAAACGATGATTCTTTTTTGATATGTGTTTCGTAGTTTAAATAATCGGGAATATTACGTCCCGTTTTACCTAATAAATCTTTTTGAACGATTGCAACAGCAGAACCTGCAGGTCCCATATTTTTTTGGGCTCCAGCATAGATTACACCAAATTTAGAAACATCAATTGTGCGAGATAAAATATCCGAAGACATATCACAAACTATTGGAACTGGAGAATTTGGAAACTCTTTCATTTGTGTTCCAAAAATGGTATTATTTGATGTGCAGTGGAAATAATCAACATCTGAAGGAACAGTATATCCTTTTGGAATATAACTATAATTTTGATCTTTTGAAGAAGCAATAACTTCGATTTCTCCGAAACGCTTCGCTTCTTTGATAGCATTTTCTGCCCATTTTCCTGTTTGTGTATAAGCTGCTTTTCCGCCTTCTTTCAATAAATTGTAAGCTACAGTAGGAAATTGCAATGAAGCTCCACCTTGCATAAAAACTACGTCATGTGTTTCTGGAACATTCATCAATTCTTTTACCAACGCTCTTGCTGTATCAATTACTTCTACCGCATCTTTTCGACGGTGAGAAATTTCTAAGATTGATGTTCCTGAATTGTTGAAATCTAAACAAGCTTGAGCCATTTTGTCGAAAACAACTTGTGGTAAAATGCATGGTCCTGCACTAAAATTGTGAATTTTCATAATTAAAATTGTTGTGTGTTTGTGTGTCTAATTTGTAAACAAATATAGTAAATCAAATATGGAAAAAAGTGAATAATTACTTTACTTTTGAACAGAATACAAACAAAAAACCCTAAACTAATTCAGTTTAGGGTTTTTCTATTATTTGATTGAATATTTATTTTAGTATTGAACAAAATCAACATTCAATTCTTCTGCTTTGCGTTTGTAATATCCGTCAGCTAATTTATCTTTAATCTCAGCAAATGAGTTTAACGTATATTCGATGTGTTCGTCTTCGTGAGCAGCAGTTGGAATAATACGGAAAATAATCATTCCTTTTGGAATAACTGGATAAACTACTACAGAAACGAAAATACCATATTCTTCGCGCATTTCTTTTGCCAATACAGTCGCTTCGATAGGAGAACCATTCAATACGATTGGCGTAACACATGTGTTAGAACCTCCAATATCAAACCCTCTTTCTTGTAAACCTTTCTGAATTTTTTCTACATTGTGCCATAACTTGTCTTTAAGCTCAGGTTGAGAACGTAATAATTCAAGACGTTTTAAACCTCCGATTACCATTGGCATTGTCAATGATTTTGCAAAGATTTGAGAACGTAAGTTATATTTTAAAATACGGATAATATCTTTATTTCCAGCGATAAAAGCTCCAAAACCAGCCATAGATTTTGCGAAAGTAGAGAAATAGATATCAATTGCATCTTGACAACCTTGCTCTTCTCCAGCTCCAGCTCCAGTTTTACCTAAAGTACCAAAACCATGTGCATCATCAACTAATAAACGGAATTTGTATTCGTCTTTGTAAGCAGCAATTTCTTTTAAAATACCTTGCTTACCTGTCATTCCGAAAACACCTTCTGTAATCACTAAAATTCCTCCTCCTTGTTTGTCGGCTAATTTACGTGCACGAATAATTGTTTTTTCGAAACTTTCGATGTTATTGTGTTGATAAATAAAACGTTTACCAAAGTGTAAACGAACACCATCCACGATACAAGCATGACATTCAGCATCATAAACGATTACATCATTTTTAGACACTAAAGCATCAATTGTAGATACCATTCCTTGGTATCCAAAATTCATTAAATAAGCAGACTCTTTTTGAACAAAATCAGCCAATTCTTGCTCTAATTGTGCGTGAAAATCTGTTTGTCCAGACATTGCGCGAGCTCCCATTGGATAAGCCATACCATATTCAGCTGCCGCATCAGCATCAGCTTTACGAACTTCTGGATGGTTAGCTAAACCTAAATAGTTATTGATTGACCAAGTAATTACTTTTTTACCTTGGAATTCCATTACGGGTCCAATTTCTCCTTTTAACTGTGGAAAAACATAATAACCTTCACCATAATCAGCGAATTGACCTAATGGTCCAGGGTTCTGTTTTAAACGTTCAAAAATGTCCATTTTATTATAGTTTAATTTTTTATTAATTGAAAAAAAGTAGAAAGTGAACGAACACTACCTACTTTAAGTATTTAATTTTTACAAATATACGTATTATTTGATTCTTTCGACTGTTGCACGAGCTTCTAAACCATTGAGTCTACTATTTGTAAAACCTTGCTCCGCCATCCAATCATCACTAAAGACTTTTGTCATATAGCGTGATCCGTGGTCTGGGTACAAAATTACAACCAAAGAATTTTCGTCAAATTCTCCAGCTTCAGCTAATTGTTTATATGCTTGTGTTGCAGCACCAGAAGTATAACCTGCCATAATTCCTTCTTTCAAAGCAATTTCTCTTGTGCGATAAGCAGCTTCTTCGTCAGTTACTTTGATAAAAGAATCAACCATTTCAAAATCTAAAGCTCCAGGAACTAAATTTTTCCCCATTCCTTCAATTCTGTAAGGATAGATATCATTTTGATCAATTTTTCCAGTTTCGTGATAACCTTTCAATATTGATCCATAAGCATCAACTCCGATGATTTTCACATCTGGGTTTTGCTCTTTTATATAACGTGCACTACCTGTCAAAGTTCCTCCTGTACCTGTACAACCGATTAGGTGAGTAATTTTACCCTCTGTTTGATTCCAGATTTCAGGACCTGTTGTTAAATAGTGAGCTTCTGTATTCCCTTGATTAAAATATTGATTAATATAAAGAGAATTTGGCGTTTCCGCAGCAATACGTTTTGCTACTTCGTAATATGATCTTGGATCATCAGCAGGTACATTCGCAGGGCACAAAAATACTTTTGCTCCCATCGCTTTCAAGAATGAAATCTTTTCTGCCTTTGTTTTATCCGATACCGCTAAGATACATTTGTACCCTTTTACGATAGCCACCATAGCTACAGCAAATCCAGTGTTACCTGAAGTTGTTTCTACAATCGTAGCACCAGGTTTTAATAGACCATTTTTTTCAGCCTCTTCTATAATATGTAAAGCTATTCTGTCTTTTGTTGAATGTCCAGGATTGTAACATTCTAACTTTGCATAAACTTCGCCTGGAATGTCTTGGTTAATTCTGTTTAACTGAACTAATGGAGTATCTCCAATTAACTCTAAAACGTTTTTATATTTACCAGTCATTTCACAAATATTCTTTTCTAACAAAAAGCAAAATTAAGGATTTTTTAATTAATTGTTAAAAGATTAACACGTAAAATTAATCATATTACAATTTTAAACTTAAATTCTTATGATTTACTCGTTATTAAATTAGTTATTATTTAAATTAAAAATATGTTCTAAAATTCTTTTATCAGCAAGTGTAAAAGCAATTTTTCTTCTTTCCATCATTTTTTCTGCAGCTTCACAAGCTTTATCAAAATTAAAAACAGGAGCGTCTGATTGTCCACCCCAACTATAATGTTTAATCATATTTGGTGGAAAACCTGATTGAAAAACGTTCGCACAAACTCCAACAACTGTACCAGTATTAAATTGTGTATTGATTGCAGATTTAGCATAATCGCCCATTATTAAACCACAAAATTGCAAACCTGTTTTTACAAATCTTTTTTGGTTATAACTCCATAACTTTACTTCTGCATAATTATTTTTCAAGTTTGAGTTATTTGTATCCGCGCCTAAATTGCACCATTCTCCAATTACAGAATTCCCTAAAAACCCATCATGTCCTTTATTTGAATATGCTATTAGGATTGAATTATTTAATTCACCACCAACTTTACAAAAAGGACCAATCGTACAACCAGCATATATTTTGGCACCCATATTTATTTTTGCATGCTCGCATAAAGCTAATCCGCCACGAATCATAGAACCTTCCATAATTTCGGCATCTTTTCCAATATAAATTGGACCTTCTGATGCATTCAAAATAGAAAATTCAACTTTCGCACCTTCTTCAATAAATATTTTTTCAGGAGCTAAAACTTGGTTGGTTGTAGATATTGATTGAGAAGTTCTTCCTTTTGTCACCAAATCAAAATCAAATTCAATTGCCTGGAAATTGTAAGTAAACAGATCCCAAGAATGTTGTAGATGAATTACTTCATCTTCAAATTGAATAATATCTGATGTGATTTTTGGAGTTTCTTCAGTTGATTTAACTGCTACAAGTTGATTGTCAAAAATTAGGGTTTGGTTTGGTTTTAAATTCTTTATCGCTTCAATTAATTTTTCATTCGGAAAAAAAGTTGGGTTGATAAATGTATTTTCTGTTTGAAGTTTAGCAGGAAATTTTTCTTGCAAATAAGGTTTCGTTTGATAAGAAACCTCTGTATTTAGTATTTTTTCCCAACGTTCTGCAAAACTCAATATCCCCATTCTTAGGGCAGCTACAGGTCTTGTAAATGTTAGGGGCAAAAAATCTTCCCATTCTTCGCCATCAAAAAGAACTATGTTCATTGATCTATGAATTTGTGCAAATTTAAAAATAATTATTTTATAAGTCGATAATATCAATATAGATTCTATCGACAGCCCTCCTAAAATAAATCATTCAAAATATTTGGTTGATGTAAAAAGGTCGTCGTAATTTTAGGCACATTTTAAAAACATTTTTCATTTTGAAATCAGCTCCGATTCATTTTGGTTCAATCGCATATATATTAGACGATTACCTTGCAAATAACACTTTTTCTTCTATCTTCTTTTTGGTAGATGAGAACACTCATGTGCATTGTTTACCGCTATTATTAGCCGATTTGGACAATATTTCTGCTTACGAAATCCTTGAAATTGACTCTGGAGAAGAAAATAAAAACATCGATACTGTAACTAATCTTTGGTTAGCATTAAGCGAGTTGGGTGCAGATCGTCATTCATTAGTTATCAATGTTGGTGGTGGAGTTTTAACGGATATGGGAGGTTTTATGGCTTCTACTTTCAAGCGTGGAATCAAATTTATTAACATTCCAACTACGTTATTATCGCAAGTTGATGCTTCTGCTGGTGGAAAAAATGGAATTGATTTGGAAGGAATGAAAAACATGATTGGGACATTTACACAGCCGGAAATGGTGTTAGTTGATCCTAAATTTTTGTTGACATTAGAGCAACGTCAAGTAAAATCTGGCTTAGCCGAAATGTTAAAACATGGTTTAATCAAGAACCGTGATCATTGGGATAATTTGGTGCAATTACCTTCGCACGATGCCGAATCTTTAGCTCCTTTTATCATGGATTCTATTCATATCAAAGAAAATGTGGTTGACAATGATCCATATGAAAAAGGTGAACGCAAAATTTTAAATTTTGGTCATACAATAGGTCATGCTATAGAAAGTGAATCCTTAGAAACTGATTTTCCGCTTTTACATGGAGAAGCAATTGTAATCGGAATGATTATTGAGACATTCCTTAGTTATGATCAAGAATTAATTTCTAAAGCTGATGTGGAAGAGGTTTGCGAAAGTTTTTCGTCAATGTATGCATTAAATACAATTGATATGAAAATTTTTCCGAACTTAATGGAATGGATGAAACACGACAAAAAAAATCAAAACAATTCAATCAACTTTAGTTTGATCAACAAGATTGGAAATTGTCGTTATGATGTAGTTTGTACTGAAGAAGAAATCAGACAAGCTTTTGAAAAATATAATCAATGGATTGCCTAAAAAAAAATACTTCTTTTTTTGTTGTTGGATTAATAATGAGCCTTATGGCTGCTTGTACATCTCAACACAAGAAAGAAGATGCTAAAGTAGAACAACCTTCAAACACTGTTACGATGAACGAAAAACCTCAATTCAATATCAATAAGTCAAACGAAGAATGGAAAAAAGAACTTTCTTCTGAAGAATATTATGTTTTAAGAGAAGCTGGAACAGAACGTCCTTTTACAGGAAAATTCAACATGCATTTCGAAAACGGAATTTATACATGTAATGCGTGTGGAGAAGAATTGTTTTCTTCTTCTTCTAAGTTTGATGGACATTGTGGTTGGCCAAGTTTTGACAAAGAAATAAAAGAAGGTAAAATTGTAGAACGCGTAGACACTTCGCACGGAATGAAGAGAACAGAAATTCTTTGCGGAAATTGTGGAAGCCATTTAGGACACGTTTTTGATGACGGACCTACAGAAACTGGTTTACGTTATTGTGTGAATTCGCTTTCGTTAGATTTCAAACCTGTAAAATAAAATCAAAAAGCTGTTTCGACAGCTTTTTTTAATGCAAAAATACTTTATGAAAATACTTCGTATAATTATCGTTCTTATCTTATTGTTATTAATTTATAACGGTGTTTACAATTACAATTTAATGGTGAATATAAGAACAACCGATCGTCCGATTAATCCATTGCGCTACATCTTTTTCGGTTTTTATTTCTTCTTAATTCTATTGAATTTGATTGAATATATTCGAGGAAAATTTACATACGGATCATTCAAAAAAGTAATCTATTATTTGATTTTCGCTGGATATTTAGCGTGTATTTTCATGTTCAAATACAACGATTATCATATTCCAGGCTTACCACTTTTGGGTTATTTCACATTGGTGGGAACTACCTTATTTATGTTGAGTCAAATCATCAAAAACAAACCACCATACAAACGCGTAAAAAAATAATTGTTCGAAATGAGTTTGGTTTCGGATAGAATTATGTTCAAACAAATTAATCAATTAGCGATTCCTGCGATTTTTTCAGGGATTGCCGAATCTCTTATTACCTTAACCGATATTGCTATGGTAGGTAATGTAAAAGAATATTCGGTCGAAGCACTTGCTGCGACTGGTTTAGTTGGTTCTTTTCTTTCAGGAATTATTTGGATAGTTGCCCAAACCAAAACTTCTATTTCGTCTTTGGTTTCGCAAAGTTTTGGAGCAAATAAATTGGAAAGTCTCAAAACTTTAGTTCCGCAAGCGTTGTATTTCAATCTATTTTTGAGTTTACTTATTTTTGTCCCAACGTATTTTTTTGCACAAAATCTATTCGAACTATACAATGCAAAAGATTTGGTTCTTCAATTTTCGGTCGATTATTACAAAATCAGAGCATTTGGTTTTCCATTAACACTTATTTCGCTCACTCTTTTTGGAGCATTTAGAGGAATGCAAAACACCGTTTGGGCAATGAAATGTAGTTTAACAGCTGCTTTTGTTCATGTGTTTTTAGACTATATTTTAATTTTTGGAGTAAATGGAATAATTCCTGCTTATCATATCAAAGGCGCTGCCTATGCAAGTCTTATTGCACAATTGATTATGGTAATTATGGCGTTTTACTACTATTTCACGAAAACTTCATTTGGATTAAATCCAGGAAAAACCATTCATCCACTTTTTAAGAAATATATCAACTTAAGTTTCAATTTTATTTTACGAACAGCTTCGCTAAATGTTGCATTTTTTCTTGCCAATTCTTATGCCACCGATTATGGAAAAGATTATATCGCAGCTCAAAGTATTTTGATGAATATTTGGTTGTTCTTTTCATTTTTTATCGATGGATATGCTGGCGCTGGAAATGCAATGGCAGGACGATTACATGGCGAACGAAATTATCCTAAACTTTGGATTTTAAGCAAAGATATTTCCAAATATTCAGTTTTAATTGCGTGTATCTTAATTGCGATTTGTTTCATTTTCTACAATCAAATTGGGCAAATTTTCAATCAAGATCCAAATGTTTTGACCATTTTCAATTCGGTATTTTGGATGGTTTTATTGATGCAACCAATCAATACATTAGCTTATATTTTTGATGGATTTTTCAAAGGAATGGGCGATGCTAAACTCTTGCGAAACAACTTAATTGTCGCAACATTTTTTGGTTTTCTACCAACCATTTATCTTGCAGATTACTTTGGTTTAAATATTTATGGAATCTGGATTGCATTCGGAATTTGGATGTTTTTACGCAGTTTTCCGTTAATGTACATTTTTAGAAAACGAGTTTTAAATCAATAATAAAAGTCGCACTAAAACGACTTTTACTATTTCATCTAAATTCTATTTTTTCCTAAGGCGTAGAAATAGAAGCTTGTTGAATTTTTCCGTTGAAATATGTCCTAGACATTTAATTGAAAAATCATCACGAAAATAATTCATAAATCTTTAGAGTTAGTAAAGATTTAAAAATCAATATCCCAAATTCCTACTACTCTTTCTAAATCAATAAGACCTGAAGCACAATTATAAAGAGTTTCCAAATATTGATTTTGAGTTTCATTATAAGTACGTTGAGCATCTAGAACCTCTAACAAAGACGAATTTCCTCTTTTGTAACTGTATTTTTTAGCCTCTAATATTAAATTCGCGTTTTTTAATATATCTATTTCAAATTGTTTCAACTGTTTTTTATAACCTTCATACAACTCATATGCTTCTTTTACTTGAGATTTAATTTCTAATTCTATTTGTTTATAATTTAGCTCCTCTTGTTTAAATTGCATTTTAGCAACCTTCAATTCATTATTATATTTATTCGAAAATTTCAATGGAATATTTACTCCTCCTTTAATTTGTGTGAACTGAGGAGTTTCTGCTATCAAATTTCTAACAGCTGTTGAATGCTCTAATCCTAAAATCAGTCCCAAATCTATTGCACGATTTGCTTTGGCTAAATCAATCATTCTTTGACTAACATCTTTACTTTGCAAGGCTACTAATAAATCTGTTCGATTACTTAAGGCCATTTCAGTCAAATTGATTAAATCAAAATCACGTTGAAACGTTTTCAAATCTCCTACTGTAGAAAATAAATCTGCATATTGATCAATTCCCATAAAAGTTGACAATCGAATTTTTGATGTAGCAAAATCTGTTTCTGCTTGTATTATTTCATTTTTTAATGACTGAGTTTCTAATCGACTTTGTCTTGCATCAGTTTCAGAAATCTCTCCTAATTTGAATCTTATTTCATCCGAATTTGCTAACTGATTCATCATGTTATAAGAATTCTCTTTTACATTCAACATTTCTTTCTGATAGATTGTTTGAAGAAATCCTAATGTTGCGTCTGCTTTTAAATTTTTGAAATAATCTAAAAGAATTAATTTCGTTAATTCAAATTCACTTTTAGCTAAATTAATTCGAGCTTTTCTTTTTCCTCCTAATTCTAAAACCCATCCAACTTCCGCTGAATATCCAAGTCCCATTTTTCTTTTGGCTTCTCCATTATCAAAATATTCAAATTGAAGCTCGGGATCCGCAAATGCTTTTGAACTTAAAATTTCTGTTTCGGCAATATCTACATTAAAGCGTTCTGCTGTATAAGAAATATTATTTGCCTGAACTGTTTCTATAAATTTTTTATAATCTAACTCGCTTTCACTTGTTGTTTGAGCAATTAATTTAGTATTTACTATAAACAAACTACACACAACTAATAACCAATATTTTTTCATTTTAATCTTGTTTTTGATTAACTGATTTTTCTACTGAATCTTTTCCCCATTTCTTTTCGATCATATAATACAAAGCTGGAAGGGCAAAAAGTGTAATGATTGTTGAGAATAATAATCCGTATACGATAACCGTTGCTAATGGACGTTGAACATCTGATCCTATTCCTGTTGCCAATGAAGCTGGTAATAATCCTAGAATCGCAACTGTGGCTGTCATCAAAACAGGTCTGAAACGATTTTTTGTTCCTTCTATAACAGCTTGAGAAAGTTCCATTCCTTTATTTTTCAGTAAATTGATTTGAGAAATCATAATCACTCCATTCTGAATTGCAACTCCGAATAATGCAATAAAACCAACTGCTGAAGATACATTCAACGTCATTCCTCTTACATTTAAAGCTAACATTCCACCGAATATCGCCAAAGGAATAATTCCTATTAAAAGCAAAGCTTGTCTCAATTTACCGAATGCTGCATATAAAAGTATAAACATGACTAATATTGCAATTGGAATAATAACTGAAAGTCTTTTATAAGCTCTGTCTTGATTTTCAAACTGTCCACTCCATTTAATATGATATTGACTATGATCATAATCAATGTTTTGTTCTATTTTATTTTGAGCTTCTTTTAGGAAAGAACTTAAATCACGGTCTCTCAAATTCAGTTTTATTGTCAAATGACGTTTATTCATTTCACGCGTAATTGTACTTTCTCCTGTATTTAGTTTTACATCGGCAACTTGCGCTAATGGTATTTTTATACCATCTACATTTGTCAAAGTTAATTGTCTTATTTTTTCTGGTGTATTTCTACTATCTTCTTTATATCTACAAGTAAAATCATATACTCTATCATCTGAAAATATTTGAGAAATAGCTTTTCCTCCAATTGCGACTTCTATTAATTCTGAAACATCAGAAACATTCAATCCATATTGTGCAATTTTATCTCGATTAGCATGAATTTGAAGTTGAGGTAAAGGCGGTTCTTGATCTATTGATACATCAACAGCACCTTTTACCATTTTTAATTCTTTCATGATATTCTCAGTTATTTTGCGTGTTTCAGTAAAATCTTTCCCATATATTTTTACAGCCAACTCACTATGTGCTCCTGAAATTTTATCCATAACGCCATCAATCATTGGTTGAGAAAAACCAACTGTATATCCTGGCATACTAGCATACTCTGATTCTAATTCTCGAATCAAATCATTCTTAGTTTTTCCTCTAGGCCATTCTTTATATGGTTTCAGTCCTATTGAAACTTCAAAATGAGATGCTGTCCATGGATCTGTTCCGTCATCATTTCTACCAGCTTGAACCATTACATAGGTAACTTCGTCATATTTCATTGTATGTTCTCTCAATACATCGCTCATTTCTTTTGACTTCTCTACCGATAATCCTGGAGGTAATTCTACTTGTAACCAAATAGAACCTTCGTCTAATGTTGGTAAAAAATCTTTTCCAACAGAAATAGATAATACTGTCGCGCTAGCAAGAATTAGAAGTAATGGTAGAATAACTTTTTTGGGTTTAGCAATTATTTTTTTGATAACCTTTGAATAAGATTTCGTCAGCTTTTCCAACCATTTATTATGATAAATTTTTCTTGGTTTTTTATACATTACAAATGCTAATCCTGGGATTAATAAAAGTGCAACTGATAAAGCTCCAAGTAATGCATAACCAACAGTAAAAGCCATCGGAGTAAAAAGTTTACGTTCTACTCTTTCAAAAGCGAACAATGGTAAATAAGCTGTTATAATAATTAGTGTTGCAAAAAATATTGGTTTTGCTACTTGCTTTGCAACCGTTGAAATAGTTTTCTCCTTTAATTCTTCTTTAGGATTTTCCTCTCTTTTTTTCAAAACGGTTTCCATCATCACAATAGCTCCATCTACAATAATTCCGAAATCTATAGCTCCTAACGAAAGTAAATTAGCTGGTATGGATGTAAAATGCATTAATATAAATGCTATAAGCAATGAAATAGGAATTGTTATAGCTACTAGAAGAGCTCCTCTCCAACTTCCAAGAAATACAATAAGTACAATAACGACTAAACAAATACCTTCCATTAATGTGTACGAAACAGTATTAAGTGTTGTATCGACTAAATCTGTACGATCTAAAAATGCATGTATTTTTACATCTTTTGGCAACAAATCATTATTCAATTCATCTACAGCTTCATGAATACCTTCTAAAACTACAGAAGTATCTTCTCCTTTTAACAATAGAACTATCCCTTCAATTCCGTCACTATGATTTCGGCTTTTATCGCTATAACCTAAAATTCCTTTTCGCTCTAAGTTTCCATATTTTAATTCGCCTATATCTGATAATAAAACAGGTACACCTTTTTCTGATTTAATAACAATCTTACCAAAATCTTCTAAATCTTTTACAAGACCTATTCCTCTAATCACATATCCTATATCTCCTTGAGGTAATGTACTTCCTCCTGCATTAATGTTATTTTTTTCTATTGTTTCTACAATATCATTTAACGAAACATCATACTGAGTTAATTTATTTGGATCTATTTCTATTTGATATTGCGTTGTGATTCCTCCAAAATTTGTTACTTCTGCAACTCCTGAAACTTGATTAATTCTTGGTACAATAACAAAGCGTTGTAAATCTGTTAATTCTCTTAAACTCTTTGTGTCACTTTCAATAATATAACGAAACACTTCTCCAATAGGAGATGTTAAAGGATCTAATCCTGGTTCAGCTCCATACGGCAACTCAATATCATTCAATCGTTCTTGAATTCTCATACGAGCCCAATAATCATCTACTCCATCTTTAAATACAATCGTAATTATAGATAATCCAAATGTACTTTTGCTACGCATAACATGCATACCTGGTAAACCATTTAGCTCTCTTTCTATTGGAATTGTTATTTGTTGTTCTACTTCTTCCGCAGCCAACCCAGGAACTTGAGTTACAACTTGCGAAGTTACATCAGCGATATCAGGATAAGCTTCGATAGATAATTGTTTCCAAGAATAATATCCAAATAATGCAGCCAAAGAAAACAAAGCTACCATTAACCATTTTTTGGCAATCGCCATTTCTATTAGTTTATTCATCACAATAGCTTATTTATTTTGCTCCCATTAAAAAAATACCTCCTTCAATCACTACTCTTTCTCCTACTTTTAAACCATCTGTAACACGAACAAAATCGTTATTTTCTGAAGTTCCAATTGCTTTTACTTTTGCTTTTCGATATTTTCTATCACCTATTTTCACAAAAACATATTGATTTTCTTTTTCTTGAAAAACAGCTTTTGCAGGAAGGATTATCTCTTCTTTATCTAGACTATTCAATGTTACGTTAACATACATTCCTGGTTTTAAAACAAATTGATTATTATTCGTTTCTATAAGCACATCAACACTCCTCGTTTCTTCATTTAGCAATTGTCCTATATTAATTACTTTTCCTTCGAATATTTTTGATGGAAAAGCATCAACTGTAAATGTTATATTTTTTAACTCTTCTAAGAAGCCTAAATTATGTTCTTTTACTTGTGCCGAAATCCATACCTTTGATAATTCTGCTACTGTAACTAAAGCTTCATGATCTTCTTTTATGAATTGACCAACAACTAAATCGCTGCTTACAACTCGTCCAGAAATAGGAGACCGAACAATTAAAGATTGCCCCATTCCTACTCTAGAAGATGAATTAAAAACTTTCAATGATGCAGCAGTTTGATCTGTTGCTATTTTCTTTAACTTGTAATCTGTCTCAGCCTCCTCTAATTCTCTTTTTACACCTACAGCATGATTGTATAAATCTTTTTGACGTTTCAAATTCATTTCTGCTTGTTTTAACTCTTGCTGAGCTGAAAAATATTCTTGCTGAGCTGAAAAATATTCTGAAGATTTTATTTCAAAAATGGGAGAGCCTTTTTTCACATACTGTCCCAATGTGACGAAAGATTTTACTATGCGTCCTGCAAAAGGCGATGCTACCTGAGCAAATCGTTCAGGAATTGCTTTTACAACTCCTGTCGAACTTAACTCCGATTCTATCGTTTGAAGTTTTGATGTTTCTAATTTCAATTTAGATTCTATTGGAGAATTTTCTGATAATTCTATTTCATTATTTACCCAATAAAAATCTGGATTATCAGTTTGATCTGTTTTATTTTTACAACTATTCGTCAAAAACATTGCACTTCCTACTAAAAGCAGTATAAAATGAGTTAATCTTGTTATTTTCATGAGATATTTTTTCTGTATATTCTTATTACTGTTTATTATTTTTACACTTCGTTACTTATAATTTCCCAACGAATTTTCTGGACATCTTTTTCAATTGTTAATCGACTTGCTATTTTTTCTAAAAGACTATCTTGTTGATTTAAAGCTGATATTTCTGCTGAAATCATTACAGAATCATTTATTAAATCATCATCACTTGAAAGAGACTTCATCATAAGATTTTCATTATTCTCTATTGATCGCATTAGTAATACTCTCAAATGATTTTCTACATCATTTCTACATTTTATTACCAATAAATATTCAGTATCCTTGTGGTTTTTATTTTTGAAAGAATAACGATAAATGTGATTGCTAATTGGTCTTAATAGTAGATGCGCTAACATTATAATTGAAGTAAGTATAACTGCTTCTATTGAAAGTCCTGAACCGACAAATAACCCAATTGCTGCTGAACACCAAATGGTAGCGGCAGTATTCAATCCTCTTACACTTAATCCATCTTTCATGATTACTCCAGCGCCTAAAAAACCTATTCCGCTGATAACATATGAAGCTATTCGTCCTACTGCATCACCTCCGATAGAATAAGACATTAATATAAACGCTGCTGAACCCACACATACTAAAGTATTTGTTCTTAATCCAGCACTTTTTTGACGATATTCTCGCTCTAAACCTATTGCAGCTCCTAATAGAAAAGCTAATCCTAGCTGCATTGTAAAATTCATTAAATTCATTTTATTTCCTTTTTTAAGACAAACCAAAGTTTCAATTATCTCAAAAGCAGTTATAAATGAATCTTAGGTTTATTGTTTGACAAATTGGGAATCTGTTTCCATTATATTTTTTTCTGGTGCAAATTTACAATACATCAAAAGCTACTGCTGTTAGAAACCCTTTAGAAGAATATTAGAATTTTATTAGAACAAAAAAAGCCTGCTAAATAGCAGGCTTCCATTATTTTTTTTTTAATGATTTAAGTTTTATTATGACTTCTTCAATACGATCTGAAAAATAGTCTCTTTTCCTTCTTCAGAATATAATTCTAAACGAGCATCATGTAAATCGACAATTTTCTTTGTCAGAGGTAATCCTATTCCTTGTCCTTGAATATTTTTATGTTTATCACTTCTAAAAAAAGGTTTAAAAATCAATGCTAATTCTTCTTGATCAATTTTATCTCCTTTATTAATAAAATTAATTTTCACGTCTTTATCATCAAAATCAACTTGAACAATACAACTATTATTAATTGAATATTTGCAAGCATTTTCTATTAGATTAGTAAAAGCAACCTTTAATAAATACTCATTTCCTATAACTGCAACTTCGTTTTCTTCTTCTGGTATTCTAATAAAATTTAAATCTACTTTATACTCTTTATTGCTTTTTTGAATTTGCGCAACAGAATCTAAAAGTATTTCATCAATCCGAATCGTTTTAAAATTTATTTCCGAAGGATCATAACTTGCTTTTGCCATATCAAGCAAACTATTTGAAAGACGAACAATTCTTTTCGTATCATTCAATGCAAATTGGATTAACTGTTGATACTCTTCATTAGTATGCACTTTATCTACAGCCATTTCTAACTCTGTTATAATTGCAGCCAAAGGTGTACGAAGTTCATGTGCAATATTAGAAACAAAGTTTTTTTGTGCATCAAAAGAGTTTTCTAATCGTTGCAACATTTGATTAATTGTTGTTGTTAATTCTGCTAACTCATCTCCTTTTGACTTCAATTCAATTCTCAAATCTAAATTCGAAGCAGAAATTTGTTTGGCTTTATTTGTTATTTCTTTTACTGGATTGATTGCTTTATTTGTAAAAAAGAAAGCAGACAAAATAATTAATAGCAAAGAAAGAATATAAATCAGTATGATGTTTTTCAATAAATTGTTCATTTTACTGTATCCATATTCGTCTAAAGCAGCCGCTGTTACAATGTAATGATTGCCATCTACAACATAATTCATTCCAACCACTTGCCATTTATCTTGATAAAAAATTACAAATCCTTTTTGTTGTATTTCATCAAATAATTCGTCAGTTTCTTTTACAAAATCTATTTCAACAGCATCATGATAAAGTAGTTTTTTGTTTTGATTATAAACCGCAACTTCTACTTCATTGATTGTTTGTCTATTATTATGATAAATATTATGTAAAACTTCTGAAGGAACTTTAGCTTTAAGAAAAAGATTTGATTTTGTAATTGCTTCTTTTTTCAATAATTCAAAAAACTCTTTTTCTCTATCTTTTTTAGCTGAATAATAAATAATAAAAGCAAAAAAGAAAAGTATTGCAGCTGTAAGCAAAGTGAATAAAATCGTCAGTTTAACTTTTATTTTCATCTTTTTTAAATATAAATCCCTGACCTGTTTTTGTGTGAATTAGTTTTGTAGAAAAATGTTTATCAATTTTATTTCTTAAATAATTTATATAAACATCAATAAAATTAGTTCCTGTATCAAAATGTGTGTCCCAAACATTTTCTGCAATTTCATTTCTAGACAAAACTCGTTCTTTATTTTCTAGCATATACTGTAATAATCGAAATTCTTTAGGTGTTAAATCAATTTCTTTTTCTTCTCTTTTTATAATTTTAGTATGAAGATTCATCTCTAAAGTATCATATTTTAATAAAAAGGATTGTGAATTATGATTAAAATTTCTTTTTGATAAAACCCCTATTCTAGCAACAAGTTCTCGCATTTCAAAAGGTTTCACCATATAATCATCTGCACCAGCATCAAATCCTTCTACTTTATCATCTGTTGTTCCAAGAGCTGTTAACATAATAATAGGAAGAAAAGGTTTCTGTTTTTTGATTTCTTGACAAAAATCTAATCCACTTAATTTAGGTAAAATTATGTCAGATACAATTAAATCATACTCTTCGCGAAGAGCTAATTTAAGTGCCATTTCACCATCATAAACTACAGTAACTTCGAATCCATTTTCTATTAATCCTCTTCGAATTAATTCAGACATTCTTTGATCATCTTCTACTACTAAAATATGCATACTACAAAAATAAGGTTTTAGTTTTAAGGATATTCCATTTATATCAAATAAAAAAATCTGCATAAAAACTTATTTTTTTATGCAGATTATATCTTTTTTAAAGATTCTTATTACGTTTTTTTATGGCGTAGAAATAGAAGCTTGTTGAATTTTTCCGTTAAAATATTTCCAACCGTTCAATCCAAAATCGACCAAATATTCGGCCATTTCATCTGGTTGTAAAGGCGCAATATATCCCGGAAACGCTTCTTCTAACATTTCTGTTTGTACCGCTCCCAAAGCTACTGCATTTATTCTTGGTCCGTGGTCTTTCAATTCTTCTGCCAACAATTCAGTCAAATTAACCGTTGCAGATTTTGAAGACGAATAAACAGACAAACCTGGAAATTTCACTGAACCTTGTACTGCTCCCATTGTCGAAATATTAACTACATGAGAAGATGTATCAAATTTTGGCATCAAAACTTGTATCAATCGGTATGGTGCCATAAAATTAATTTGCCAAGAAGTTAACAAATCCTCTTGTTGCATTTCTATAAATGGTTTGTTGATACAAACTCCTGCATTATTGTACAAAACATCTACTTTATTCCAAGATTCCACAGCTTTCAAAACTTCTGAAATCTCATCAAAATTAGACAAATCAACACCGATAAACTGATATTGATTTTCTTTTGCAAACGCCGTTAATTCCTTCAATTTATCTACATTTCGAGAGACTGTCAACACTCGGTTTCCTAATTCCAAATGTTGTTTTGCCAATTCAAAACCAATTCCTCTACTCGCTCCCGTTACAATTATATTTTTCATAGTGTTGTACAAAATTTACAATTTCTTCTATCGTTTCAAACTTTATTCCTTCAAAGATGATGTTATTTTCTGTGATTTCAATATGATTTTCCGCATTATTTTCAACAGAAATTCCATTACGAATTAAGGCATTTTTTACCCAAAAAGCCAATTCCGAATTTCCTTTTACACCAATCGTTTTAGAAAATGATTTTTGTGTCGAAAAGCGATTATTTTTTTCATCATATATCAGATTTTGATTGGATAACTTCTGAATAATTTGATGCTCAAAAGCCATTTGTTCTGGAATATTTTCGAAAAGGTTTCCATTTTCAATCCACCAAATTTTATCTGCTTTCTCTAAAGCAAAATCAACTTCGTGTGTGATCATCAAAAACGATTTATCTGTTTTCAATTTTAATTCATTCAACAAATTGAAAATACGATATTGATTCGCTAAATCTAAATTAGAAGTTGGCTCATCCAAAATAACCAATTTCGCATCTTGACACAACGCACGCGCAATCATCACCAATTGCAATTGACCTTCACTGATTTCATTCGCAAATTGATTCGCTAAATTCGAAATTCCAACCAATTCCAAAACCTCATCAATTAAGTTTTGTTCTTCAATAGAAATCTTTTTCAGAACCTTGTGATAAGGCAAACGTCCCATCGCAACCAATTCCGAAACTTTAATTTTTGGAACAACTGACAAACGTGGTAAAACGACTGCAATTTGCTGCGCAATTTCTTGAGAAGATAATTTTTTGATTGAATGATTTTCTAAATAAATTTCTCCATTCAGTGTTTTCTGAAAACCTAAAATCGAATTAATCAATGTTGATTTTCCTGCACCATTTTTACCTAAAACAGCAACTAATTCATTCGAATTTATACCCGCATTTATGGTTGAAACAATTTCTTTTGAACCATATCCAACCGAAACATTTTCTAATTTCAAAACGGTATTTTTCATCGCACTTCGTTTTTATTGTTCAACAAAATACTAATGACAATTGGAGCTCCAAACAACGCGGTAATGATATTAATCGGTAACGTTCCGAACGGAAAAACTTCTGTCAAAATCGAAAATAATAACATAAAAAATATACCTGAAACGAAAATCCATCGGTACAAAACTTTCATATCTCCTGTTCGTAACAATGTTCTGCAAATATGTGGAACTGCCAATCCTATAAAGCTAATTGGACCTGCGAAAGCCGTTGCTGATGCCGTTAATAAAGCTGTTGAAATTAAAATTGTAAAACGTAATTTTTTGATATTAATTCCTAATGATTGTGCATATTTTTCGCCTAATAATAAGGATGTAATTCCTCGCAAAGTAAATAATGAAACGATAATTCCACTCAAAACAAATAAACCAAAAACGCCTAATTGTTCCCACGATAAACCACTCAATGAGCCGAATCCCCAAACTAAATACGCTTTTATTTTATCGGAAGGAGCAAAATATTGCATCATGCCAATTAATGCGCCTGCTAAACCAGCAATCATAAACCCGATAATCACCAAAGATGCCGATGATTTGACTCGAAATGATAACGAAATCACCAAAAACAAGGCAACAATTGCGCCCAAAAATGATGCTATAATTGTAATCCAAGGATTGTTAAGAAATTCTTCTAAACCAATCATCGAAAAAAGAAAAATAACAATCGCAACGCCTAAACTTGCCATCGAAGTTATTCCCAAAACAGAAGGTTCTGCCAACGGATTTTTGAATAATTCTTGCATCAAAAAACCTGAAATTGGTAACGAAATTCCGACCAATAAAGCTGTTAATGATTTTGGTAAACGAAAATTAAGGACAAGATTATGCAACATTTCATCTGAATGACCAGAAAATACATTAAAAATTTCGGTGAAAGAAATCGAGAGTTTTCCAACGCTTAAACTCAAAACAAAAAGTAAAAGTGTTAGAATTATTAAAACAAAAAATAGTGGTTTTTCTTTCATCAAGACAAAGATAGAAATTCTAATAATTTCATCAGAATTATTGTTTATCAAATTTTTGTTTACAAATTATTGTAAATATAAATTAATCAACTATATTTAAACACTTTAAATGACCAATAACTATGAAAAAAATTTTATTAGCATCCCTTTTTATGGGATCAATTTTCAGTTGCTCTGACGATGACAGTAGTGGAAATGGAGAAAACAATTCAGAAACTATTTTACCAATAAAGATTGTTTCTACATACAATGAAGGTAAATATAGTAGTACAGCAACATTAACTTATGATGGAAATAAATTAAAAGAAATTAGTACAGTATATCCTCAAGAAAACAATTATGTAGAAAAGACTGTTTTTCAATACGATGGTAATTACATTTCTAAATTTATTTCTTATGATGGAAACAAAGAAGATTTAATAAAAGAATTCACATACAAAAACGGAAAAATTGCTACATCTAAAACAACAGAATGGGATAAAACTGGAACTAAATATGTTTCTACTTCTACCTATCAATGGATAAATGATGATCATTTAATAGAAAAAACAACTTTTAATGATAATTCTTCTCATACATATGAGTACTACTATACAAATGGTAATTTAACTAAAAAAACAGGATATTCTAATGGTTACTATTCTACTACATACGATACTTACAATAATCCTTATATAAATATTAAAGGAGTAAAGGAAATTAGTGTTAATGATGAAATAACTTTTTCTAAAAATAATCCAATAACAACAAGCCAAGTGAGTGATTTATCTTCAAATGGAACATATCAATATACTTATGAATATAATGATAAAAAGTTTCCTACTAAAAGTACAGAAGTCTATAAAGATTCAAACACAAATGATACTGATGTAACAAACTATTATTACAATAAATAAATAAAAGAGGCTATTTTTTTAAGCCTCTTTTATTTTTTTAATTCATAACAAATTCTAATAATTTCTTAAAGTTTAATTGTGAATTGGTTTTTATTGAAAATTAATGATTAGTTTCGTTTCATGAATTTTAGAAGTTTCATTTTAATTATCTCTTCGATTCTTGTGCTACTTACGCCATGTAGCATCAAAGCTTCTATTCATACGATTTTGGAAGTAGAAAATGTTCATCAAACAAAAACTTCTCAAGTCAAAATCAATCAAAATCATTCGAATTCATGTTCTGTTGTTAAGTTTGAAACTATTAAAAAATCAACAAAGAATCTTGATGTTCCGAATTTCGATTTACCAAATTCACCGATTCATTTCATTGGGTTAGCACGTTCTTCATTAATTGAAGAAGATATTGATCGAAATGAAATTCAATCACCAAAAATACCTTTTTATCTGTTGTATAAGCAATTGAAATATTCGTTGATATCTTAATTTTTCACAATTAATTTAGACAACAATATTCAATCACTTATATAAAAATTCATGCAAAATAAATCTGTTTTATCAATGGGTAATGCTGTATTGGCGTTACGTTTAGTCATTGGTTGGACGTACTTTTCTGCCTTTTGGAGGCGTTTAATTTTAGAAAATAAACTTGATCCAGAAGCTGCGGGTTATATTGGCGAAAAATTCAATCATTTTTTACCAAATGCCCTTTTTATCAAGCCACTTATTCAATATTTAGTCGAAAATCCTGAAGCGTTGCTTTGGAATATGTGGATTTTCACCATCGTAGAAGGCGTTGTTGGCTTACTTTTAATACTTGGTTACAAAACACGAATCATGAGTATTGCCGTTTTCTTTTTGGCAATGGGAATTTTACTTGGTTCGGGCTGGATTGGTACAACTTGTCTGGATGAATGGCAAATTGGTGTTTTAGGATTAGCTGGAGGTTTTACGCTATTTCAGGCTGGTTCTGGAAAAATTTCGTTGGATTATTTTTTCAATAAAAATCAATTTATTCAACAAGAAAATAATTGGAATTCAATTTCAATCAAAAAGTATAGACCTTATTTTGTAGGTCTTAGTTTTTTTATTTTATTCGTTACTTTGTTTACAAATCAGGTTTTTCATGGTGGAGTTTACGGGACTTTGCACAATAAATCTGTCAAACCAAAAGTAGAAATATCTAATTTGAAACAATATCAAAACAAGGTTTCATTTGATGTAATGCGAATAGAAGGCGCTGATGTTTATGGCTCTTTTTTAATTCAAATAGATTTTCATAATCATCAAAATGAAATAATTGAAAGTTTGGATATGAAAGAGTTATCCAATTTGGACAAACAACAAATTTCAAATTATTATGTAGCAAAAGTTACACCGCACAAACACAGTTTGGTGTTACCTTTGGGTGCGAAAGCAAATCTGAATTTTGATATTTCAGACAAAATTCACAAAGTAGTTTTAACCGATATAAGCGGATTACAATGGGAACAAACAATAACAAATTTATAGCAATGTTAAAAAGAAATTATTCAACAATTATCATAGGAGCACTAGCTTTGGTCTTACTTCTTGTGCCAGAAGCAAAAGCAATGATGCAACAAGGTTTAATGAAATTAGGCTTATTTGAACCGAAATTAGAAAAAGTTGAACCAACAACTCAACCAAAATCTGAAGCAAACTATACGTTCGAAATGGTGTATGCTGATGGAAAAGCAATTAATATGGAAGATTTGAAAGGTAAAGTTGTTTTCATGAATTTTTGGGCAACTTGGTGTCCTCCTTGTATTGCGGAAATGCCATCAATTCAAAAACTTTATGATAAAGTAAAAGATGATAACGAAATCGTTATTTTGACGGTTGAAGTAGAAGGAAAACGTGATAAAGTGACAAAATTTATGGAACGTAAAAAATTATCGTTGCCTGTAGTTTACCCGAATTCATCTATTCCAACTGAATTTTTTAATGGTTCGTTACCAACGACTGTTATTTTGGACAAGAAAGGAAATATTGCACATACAACAATGGGTATGGCAGATTATTCTGGACAAGATATTGTTGATTTCTTAAATGAACTGAAAGCGATGGATTAATCATTCAACATCATCTAAAAACAAAAAGCTTCAAGAAAATTCTCGAAGCTTTTTATGTTTTATACTATTTATATTTCTAATAAACTAACCTCAATCCTACACCGAATCCCATATCGCTATCGTAATGAGTTCTGATGTGCATATTTCTGTTCAAGATATAGCTCAACTCGCCCATATATTCTTTATCTGTATTCCACATAAAACCAGCGCGAACTCGTTTTGAAATTGGAATATCCTCTCTCATCAGTTGCAAACGAACTTTTCCTGTTTGATAAATTTCGGTCTGAAAATCAATTAACATTGGTAATTTATACACAAAACCAGCACTGAATAATCCTTTGTTTCTATCTGTTTTTTGACCAAAAATATTCTTTTCTACAATTCCGTGGTCTGTTAACATTTTGTGTTGATTCCAATCAAAACCTACAAAAACTTGAAACCATTGATTTCGATCAATAAAACGTCCCAAATGTGTTTCTACTTCATAACCGTGTTCTGGTTTGTAACCAATTCCCCACTCCGAAGTAAAAGCCCAACGTGCATCTTGCACCATCAACATACCATCTAAACCATTTGTAGCGAAATCATTTTCTACCATAACATGCTTCATATTACTTTCCATTTGCAACATTTTATAAGCATGTTTTTTATTTGGTAAATTAGGATTTTGATAATCTCCAACCTCAAAAACGCGATTCATTCCGCCCATCATGTGATACAAAATATGACAATGGAAAAACCAATCACCTTCTGTATTTGCCTCAAATTCGATGACATTTGTTTCCATCGGCATAATATCCAACACGTTTTTCAGCGGAGAATATTCACCATTTTTATTAATGACACGAAAATCGAAACCATGTAAATGCATTGGGTGACGCATCATCGAATTGTTATATAAGGTAATACGCAGAATCTCACCTTTTTTGACTGGAATTTTATCCGATTCCGAAAACACTTTGTTATCCATACTCCACACATAACGATTCATATTTCCTGTTAATTCGAAACGCATTTCTTTTATTGGAGCATCTTTCGGAAGTGTTGTGTTTTCAGGTGATTTTAGCATTCCGTAATTTAAAGTGGTAATGTTTGAGGATGTATTTCCGTGCGAAGAATGATCCATTTCAACCATTTCTGAATGATTTTCAACAGAATCTTTCTTTGATTTTTTGGATTTCTTTTTCGCTTCGCCAGAAATTTCAGGATACATCACGGTGTTCATGTCCATTTGCTGTAAGCTCATTTTCATTCCCATATCGTTCATTGTTCCGTTCATATTCATCATGTCGTTCATCATCTTCATTCCTTCAAAATACTTCAATTTCGGAAGTGGTTCCATCAATTGTTTCTTTCCTTCACCAATGAACAACGAAGCCGAACCCGTTCTATCCTCAGAAGTAGCCTGAAATTCATACGACAAACCACCTTCGGGAACTGTAACTACGATATCGTACGTTTCGGAAACGCCAATAATCAAACGATCAACTTCTAAAGGTTCTACGTCATTTCCATCATTTGCTACAACCGTAATTTTGCCACCTGCATAACGCAACCAAAAATAAGTGGATGCACCACCGTTCGAAATTCGTAAACGTACTTTATCACCAGCTTTGAATTGTTTCAGTTGACTTTCATTCTGCGCATTTATCAAGAATTTTTCGTAATAAACATCGCTTACATCCATTGCCAGCATACGTTTCCATTCGTTGGTAATTTTTGTTTTGAAATGACCTTCACGAATTGCTTCAGCATAACTTTGCGTAGAACCTTTTTTGATTCCCGCCCAATCGTTTGCATTGTGCAACATTCGTTGAATATTTTTTGGATTAAGATCTGTCCATTCGCTCAACATCACAGGAATTGTAGGTAAATCATCAATTCCTTTTCGAAAAGTTGGATCATTTTCTCGTTTCTTTAAAATCATCGAACCGTACATCCCGATTTGTTCTTGATACCCCGAATGACTGTGATACCAATGCGTTCCGTTTTGAATAATCGGAAATGAATACGTGTACGTTTCACCTGGCTTGATTCCCATCTGCGTCAACATCGGAACACCATCTTCTTTATTTGGTAACCACACACCATGCCAATGCAATGAAGTATCTTCCTTCAATTTATTATGCACACGAATAACCGCCGTATCACCTTCCGTAAACTCTAAAGTTGGCATCGGAATTTGACCATTTACTGAAATAGCTCTTTTATCCTTACCAGAAAAATTAACAATGGTATCACGTACATATAAATCATATTCTACACGTTTTTGCGCATGTAAAGCAATCGCTGATGGAACAATAAATAAACAAAGTAATTTCCTCATGTGAATGATTATATTATAATTGACTAAACTTCTTATAATTCTCCTCGTTTTCGAAATAATCAACATTTCCTTGCTGATCTTTCAAAACGATATATGCATTCGCTTTATCAATTTCCTTTCCTGTAAAAGGATCCGTTGCTTTCCGTGCAGTTTCATCATTCGGAATACGTTCCACACACATATTACAACATCCATAATACGTTTTTCCATCATAAGGAACTTCGAACTGATCTTTGCCCATATAAGCGTTGTTCACCATACAAACTTGCTTATTCGGAACTTTATCTCCCACATTGTAAGCCATTGTTTGTGAAGGTTGCATCATATCTGACATATGTTCTTCGTGAGCAGTAACTGTTGGTTCTTCTGTTTTATTTTGACAAGATGTTAATGTAAAAGCACTTAATATTGAAACCACTAAAACTATCTTTAAATTCTTCATTTTCATTCTATTTTTTAATTATTATTTCAATACTTCAATTGTGCTTCCGCATGTCAACATCATATTTCCGTAGAAAGGATTTTTAATATCCGAATCTTTACTCAACCAATTCGAACCACCATTAAACATAGGACAATTTTGATAATAAACCGTGTAACCAAGATTTGCTTTTTGAGCTAATTTGTACATTGATTGTGACAACTTTGCAAAAGTTGTACGTTGTTTTTCAATATTTTTTTCTTGCGATAATTGTTTCGAAGTTGTTTCTAAATCATTCAAAACTTCCATCCAAACCATATGCGATTCATGCGAAAGTTTACCCATTTCTACAGCAGAAAGTGATTGAGAAAATGCTGTAATTTGTTTCGAAATTTCACTTTCATTTGCTTTTACAAAGGCATCTTTCAATGAAAAATAAGTATCAAAAACTTGTGATAATTGATTTTTTTGTTGAGAATTTTCAGTTTGATTATGAGTAGAATGACCCATTTCTTGATGGTTCATCAACATTTTTTTATCCCGAGAATATTGACAATCTTTTTCCAATTTTGCATAAGCTTCATCAGGCGCCATATACTCTGAATTATCAAAACCTGCTAGCGCAATATTTTTCAAGATTTCGTTCGAATTTGTTTTTGATTTATTATACGAAATCGAAGCTGTTTGAGTCGTCGCGTCAAAATCTACTTTCGAAATTCGTAGTTGATTACCAGCTTTTTCAATTAATTCTTTCGCATTTGCACAATTTCCTTTCACTTGAAATTGTTTTGTTTCTTGATTTTTAAACTGTGCATTTGTCGTAAAAGCAAGAAAACTTCCGATAACTAAAAAACTATATTTTTTCATGATGTTTGATTTAGATTTTATCAATTGGTCGACGCGTATGTTTGCTCAATTGCTTGAAAACAGATGGTGTCAAACCAGTTACTTTTTTGAATTGTGCGCTAAGATGTGCTACACTCGAATAATTTAATTGAAACGCAATTTCACTCAACGATAATTCGTCATAAATCATTAATTCTTTGACTTTTTCAATCTTTTGTTGAATAAAATATTTCTCAATTGTTTGCCCTTCCATTTCCGAAAAAAGATTCGAAATATATTTATAATCTAACTTCGTTTGTTCGCTCAAATAATCAGATAAATTGACTTTCAGCTCGTTATTTTCTTGATGAACAACTTGAATAATCAAGGTTTTTATTTGTTCAATCAACTTGCTTCGTTTATCATCAATCAACTCAAAACCAACCTCTTCCAATTCATTTCGAATCAAATTTAATTGTTCAGTATCAATCGAATTTTTCAATTCAACTTCTCCTAATTCGATATGATTTGCTTCGATGTTATTCATCTTCAAAATTCGTCCAACGACTACTTTACAGCGATGACAAACCATATTTTTTATAAATAATTTACTTGTATTTTCCATAATATATTCTTCGAAATTGAGCGATTTAATTCACTTAAATTTACAAAATCTTATGTTACAAATTTCGTACAACTTCATTTCAAAAGATTATACAATTTGGAAGATGATGTATATAATTTTCAGATTAATCATTTTTCATTAACCTATTCTTGATAAATGAATTACCAAAATCATCTGGTTTTTGAATATATTTGATTAGAAAAATAATTTCTCAAAACAATAAATTCTATGACAAAAAACGAATTAACTCCAGCAGAACAACAAAACTGCATTCAGATTTTGAAAGAACGCTTTGAGAAAAATATGCACAGACATAAAGATTTGGATTGGCTAAAAATTGAAAAAAAAATCATTAATCAACCTGAAAAAATTTGGTCATTACATCAAATGGAAATTTCAGGAGGTGAACCTGATGTTATTTTTTACGATGATAAAACAGACGAGTATTATATTGTAGATTGTTCGGCAGAAAGTCCGAAAGAACGTAGAAGTTTGGCGTATGATTACGAAGAACAGACATCTCGCAAAGAACATCAACCAAAAAATAATGCGATAGATGTCGCAAAAAGTATGAAAATTGAGTTGCTTACCGAAGAAGAATATCATTTGTTGCAAGCTGTAGAAATTGTCGATCAAAAAACGTCAAGTTGGTTAAAAACACCAGAAAAAATTAGAGAATTAGGCGGCGCTATATTTGGCGATTATCGTTACGGAACTGTTTTTATTTATCACAACGGTGCGCAATCTTATTATGCAGCTCGTGGTTTTAGAGGAATTTTAAAAGTTTGACATACAAACTCTGTTATTAACACTCCCCTAACCTCTCTAAAGATGGGAAATATTCTCCTCTTTAAAACATAACATTGTCATGTTGAACTCGTTTCAACATCACATTCTATTTTTTGTTAGCGACAAACCTTCAAATAAAATCATTATCAATTAATCAGTTATCTATAATCGCAATATTTATTTTAAATTATTCTAAATAAATATTGCCTAACTAAATCTTTTTCCTAATATTTGTATTTTAATTTAGACTTAATACAAATAATAATGAAGAAACTATTTATTTCCACTGCAATATTAGCTTTATTAGCAAGCTGCACGAATAAAGATGCAAAAAATGAATCGACTGAAGAGGTAAAAACAGAGAACACAATTTCGAACGAAAAAATTGTTTCTTTAAATGGAGCAATTACTGAAATTTTAGCTGATTTAGGAGAAGAAAATAACCTTGTTGGTGTTGATGTAACAAGTACCTACCCTTCTTCTGTAAAGGAAAAAGCGACAGATTTGGGACATACTCGCTCTTTGTCAATCGAGGCTTTATTGGCTTTGAAACCAACAAAAGTATATGCGACAGATAAAGACTTGAATCCAGAACAAATTGCACAACTAAAAAATGCTGGAATTCAAACTGAAATTATCAAACAAGATTATTCAGTTGAAGGAACGAAAGAGTTAGTAAAAACAGTTGCAACTTCGCTAAACAAACAAGATTTTGATGCTATTAACACTAAAATTGATACAGATTTAAAAGCTGTAAAAGCTTTAGCTACAAAACCAAAAGTATTGTTCATTTACGCTCGTGGAGCAGGAAACTTGATGGTTGCTGGAACAAACACACCAATGGAAAAAATTATTGGAATTGCTGGTGGACAAAATGCCATTACAGAATTTGAAGATTTCAAACCATTAACGCCAGAAGCAGTTGTAAAATCAAATCCTGATTATATTTTGATGTTTGACAAAGGCTTAGAAAGTATTGGTGGCGTTGACGGCGTACTAAAATTAGAAGGTGTAGCTTCTACAAATGCAGGAAAAAACAAAAAAATCATCGCGATGGATGGTCAATTGGTTTCTGGATTTGGACCACGTGTTGGACAAGCAGCAGCGCAATTAAATCAATTACTTCAAAAATAAAAAAGTCTAAAACAATATGTATCCGCAAATCAGAATACATCTTTCTTTGTTAAGTTTAGGCATCTTTGGTCTTGCAATTCTTGCATTATTCTTGGGTGTTTATCAATTTAACGAATCCATCCTATCCATCATCAATAAAGCGATTACCAATAGAACTGCCATTAACGACAGCGATTATTATGTGCTTTTCGATTTACGATTACCACGTATTATTATGTCTATTTTGGTAGGTGCTGGTTTGGCAGTTGCAGGAACTTGTCTACAAGGTATTTTCAAAAATCCATTGGCATCTCCAGACTTGATTGGGATTACATCAGGAAGTATTTTATTTGCTGCAATTACGATTGTTTTGGGAGGATATATCAAAGATTTTGTTCCAGAAATTATCCATTACTCATTGCTTAGTTTGATGGCATTTGTCGGCGCTATGTGTTCCACAGTTTTTGTGTATAAAATTTCTTCGCATCATCAAAAAACAAATATCACCATTTTGTTATTGGCTGGTGTTGCAATTTCTGCGCTTTGCGGTTCTGCAACAGGACTTTTAACATATCTATCTACAGAAGAAGAATTACGCAATCTAACATTTTGGACATTAGGTAGCATTGCAAGTGCTAACTGGGACAAAATCTTAATTTTAGGAATTGTTATTAGCATCAGTTTTTACTTTTTAATTGGAAAAGGAAAAATATTAAACGCGATGATGTTGGGCGAAAAAGATGCTGAACATTTGGGAATTAATGTCGAGAAAACAAAAAAACAAATCATCGTTTTTTCAGCTTTATTGGTTGGTACAATTGTTTCTTTTACAGGAACAATCGGATTTGTAGGATTAATCGTTCCGTATATTTTACGTTTAATCTTCAAATCGAATTATGTTATCATTCTTCCTTTATCTGCATTTTTAGGTGCAATTTTAGTCATTGTTGCAGATACAATCAGTCGAACATTGGTTGCTCCATCCGAAATTCCAATCGGTATTTTAACTTCGTTAATGGGCGCGCCAGTTTTTATTTCAATTTTAATGAATTATAAAAAATCATTGTAATGTTAGCGGTAGAAAATATTAATTATCAACACAAATCATTCAAGATTTTAGATACGATTTCGTTTGATGCAAAAGCAGGAAAAATGATTGCAATCGTTGGGCCAAATGGTGCAGGAAAATCTTCTTTATTGAGCTATATCGCGAATGAAATTGAACCAAATGCTAATCTAATTCGACTAAAAGACGTTGCCTTAAAAAATTGGAAAAAAGAAGATTTACCGCAACATAAAGCAAAGTTTTCGCAACATCAACCAACTGATATTCCGCTTACAGTGAAGGAAGTTGTATTGATGGGACGTTATCCATATTTCCAAAATTCACCTCAACAACAAGACATCAATTCAGTTGATTATTGGATGACCAAAACCGATATCAATCATTTAAAAGACAGGGATTACATTCATCTTTCTGGTGGCGAAAAACAGCGTGTACATTTGGCGCGCGTTTTTGTGCAATTGGAAAATGAAGTCAATCAAAAACTACTATTATTAGACGAACCTTTGAATAATTTGGACGTTTCTCATCAATTTAATTTGTTAGAAATTCTAAATGATTTTAAACAAAAAGGAAACTTAGTAATTTTGGTGATGCACGACCTTAATTTGGCTTCTCAGTTTGCTGATGAAGTGATCTTAATGAACAAAGGAAAAATTGTTTATCAAGATAGTCCAGAAAAGGTTTTCCAATCAGAAATCATTTCCAAAATTTATAGATTTCCTTGTACCATTTGTAAAAATCCAATCGACCAAAAACCACTTATTTTATTCGGTAAAAAAACAATTACAATGAACACACTTACAGATTTAAAACAACAATGGAAAGATTTGAAAGCAAATCAACCTAAAATTAGAATACGTAACGCAGCGAAAGAACTTAGCGTTAGCGAAATGGAACTTTTAGCAACACAATTAGGCGATAATGTCACAAAATTAAAACCTGAATTTGCTGCGATTTTACAAGAAATAGAATCACTTGGAAAAGTGATGGCTTTGACGCGCAACAACGAATGTGTACACGAACGCAAAGGTATTTACCTAAATCCTGATTTTTCTTCACCTCACGCACAACTTTTTGTTGGGGAAGATATTGATATGCGAATTTTCTTGAATCACTGGAAAACCGCTTTTGCAGTTGTAGAGAAATCTGAACATGGAGAACGCAAAAGTTTACAATTTTTCGGAAAAGATGGCGAAGCAATTCACAAAATATATTTGGTTCCGCAAAGTAATGTAGAAGTCTTTGATGCATTGGTTGAGAAATACAAAGACGAAGATCAACAAACTATTCCTGCAACAGAAATCATCGAAAATAATGTTACAGAAAAACCTGATAACGAGATTGATGTTGAAGGTTTTCAACAAGCTTGGGTTGAGTTGAAAGACACGCACAATTTCTTTATGATGTTGCACAAATTCGGCGTTACACGTACGCAAGCGTTGCGTTTGGCTCCGACAGATTATCATGCAAAACAAATTTCGAATAAAGCAATTGTTCAGTTCTTAGAAAAATCTGCCGAAACACAAACGCCAATCATGGTTTTCACAGGAAACAAAGGAAATATTCAGATTCATACAGGCGAAATTAAACGTACGATGTGGCACGAAAACTGGTTCAATATTTTAGATCCAGATTTTAATATGCATTTGGATATGTCAAAAATTGCCTCTACTTGGATTGTTAGAAAACCTACTGAAGACGGTATTGTAACAGCGATTGAAGTTTTTAACGATAAAGGCGAAATTATTGTTCAATTCTTTGGAAAAAGAAAACCAGGTATTCCTGAATTGGAGCAATGGCGCGAGATTGTTGCTGAATTGAAATAATAAGAATCTAACCTAACTTATACTTTCACACTAAATATTTTACCCGATTAATAGAAATGTTAATCGGTTTTTTTAATGTACTATTGTTTAGTCTTTCATCAAGAGTTTTATATATTTGATTATGCTAACGACAAAAGAAAAAATAAAATTCATTTTCAAACCTTATATATTAAGTATGTTGATTTTTTCAGTAGGATTTACACTATTTTTTACTCTTCTGAAAACCATCTTTCTTGATCATATTGATCTATTTATTGTAGATTTTATTGTTCCAGCTATATTTGGATTCATATATGTTTTTGCCTATTTATTCAAATTTTCTTTTCAAAACTTAGTGTTTGATAATAAATTAAATTTTACACGTTTAGTTTTATTCTGTACAATAACACCTTTACTTTTACTTCAACTTACCATCTCAAAATACTTACTGAATGAAGAGTTAATAGAACCATTAATGATATTTATTTTTTCAGAAATATTTACGCTTTTTTCATTTTTGATTAGTCTAAAATTTGCGAAAGTAAAATCTAATAACCAACTTTATAATTCTTTCTAACTTATCATTTTTTTATAGCATTATAAAATCACATAATAAAAAAAGGTCGTCTTTCTAGACGACCTCACACAAAGAGACAAATAAAGTACTCAAAACTTTATTTCAAAACTATTTTTTTCGTTTCAACTTTATCGGCAGATTGTACTTTTACGATGTAAATTCCAGCCGAAAGTTTACTTAATTGTATTGTTTTATTTGTAAATGATGAAGTTGGTTGATAACTTTCTTGATGTACCAATTGTCCATTTATCGCATAAATCTGAATATTTAATGGAGACGATTTCGCTTCTTGCGAATTGTACACTAAACCAATTGTTTTAGGTTGAGAAGTGGTATAAATTTCAAACTTTGTTTTGGCTAATTCTGTTGTTCCTAAATTAGCTGTTACATTTTCGTAATCGAATGTTATTTTTCCTGTAGAAGTTCCTTCAAACGTTTTGAAAACCAATTTATAAATCTGATTTGTAGATGTATTTTTGATAAAATGATTCGTAGGATTCACTACATAAGACCAACCCGATAAGGTTTTCCAATTATATCCAACTGCATTAATATCTGCTACATAAGCCGTTTCATCAGTAGGATTTCCAGATTCTGTTTTCGCTACTTTGATCAAATCACTTTGCAAAACTCCCGTTACCGTATACATCACAACATCACCATCATTTGTTGTAAGAGGCGTAATGTATTTTGTAAATTTTAGATCCCATTTACTTTGGTCTGGCTCTGGTGTAACTGCTTTATCAGTCAATAAACTATAGTAATTAAACAAATTGTTTGGATTTGTCTTATGAGCTAATGTAACTTTTGTATCAGCAGACCAAGTTCCATTTGTCAATTTAGAATACGTAAAATTATATTCGCCTAAAGGAGCTGCTAAATTATCTATTTTCAATTTCACATATTCTCCTGTTGCATATTTCAATACAAAAATGATAGAACCGTTTACATAATGATTCGCAATACTATAATCGCCCCAACCATATGTCGCAGAACCATTATTGAAAGCCCCGTCTTGCCAATCTGTATCCGAATTATACAAAGCAGTCCAAGACGATAAATTTGCTACATCAATTGCATTCCATTTCGACAAATCATTTGATGCTTCGTACACCTGAATTCCTGCACCATCATTCACTCGAATTCCTGTTGACATATTCGATTTTCGATAAAATGAAATATCCCAATCGCTTCTATTTACAGAATTTGTTGATTGGTCTGCCAATCCATAATAAACATCATTTGCATAAGCAGCGCCCATTGTGACCTCACCTTTTATCGTTTGTGCATTTATTGCAACAGATGTTAGAATGATTGTTGCTAAAAGTGTAAATTTGTTTTTCATGATATAATAATTTTTTAATTGTTATTCAGAATTAGAACAGTCAATCCGAGAGATTACACTCTGACCCGTATGACTCGGATTGACGCATTCTAACCACTAATAATGAGTATGTTTATGATAAATTTATTTGATAAGTTTATATTCAAATTTTGGATAACCTCTCACACCAGAAGCATTCAGAAAAGCTAACATTTTAATTTTGTAATAATTATTTTTTGCATCTTTGATGATATAAAATCGATCCGAAAATAATTTTTGAGGTGCAGTAACTTGTCGCCAAGTATCACCAATTGCACGCTGATCGTCTAAAAATTTTGTTTCATCAATCATCGTTTCATTAAATTTTTCGTAGGTAATTTCATTGGTTACATCTACACGATAGGCTTTTGCACCCGCTTTCAAATTATTGACCACATAATCCGAATATCCATACGAACCATTTCCTGTAATAAGATTAGTGAAAACTGTAAAATTTAAATCCCATTCTAATTTTGAAGGTTCAACATTTACAATATCATTCGTCGTAAAACTGAAGTGAACAAAATTGTGCGTTGTCGTTTTTGCAATGACTTTTTCTTTGTAAGTCGTATCATCCAAATCTGCATATTGCATCACATATTGCTCGTCTTTTTTGATGAATTTCACTTTTTTCCAACCACGCGAATTCCCAGCAACAGCAGCCGAACCAACAGCAGGCGTTGAAGTTCCCACTTCGTAACCCAAATTCAGTAAATAAACTGGATTATCCGATTCTTTAATTTCCGCAATCGCCGTTTTCAAAATATCTCCAGTAGGATCGTCAACATATTCTTTGTTCGAATCTGTAAATGTACCTACCGCAACTTCGTTGATTAATTTCCCAACCGATGCTTTTGTTACTTTCGACAAATCGGTTTCGTCCAACGCTTTTACCGCCATATAAATAGAAGTATTTAACATCACGCGGAAATTTGTTCCATTATAAAACCCTAAATCCCAAGAATCTCTTTTTACCTTTGTTTGCGTTCCTTTACTTAAGTCTACATAAACTTGATATTGCTCATTTGGTCCGCCAATTTCCACATCCATTGTTCCTCCAATCGAATTTTCGAAAGAGATTTTTGTTGACGAATATCCTTGAATAATCGCTGATGGATAATCAATTTTTGTAATTTCAAACTGAATCGTTTTATCAGAACGATCAAATGGATAAATCAAATTCTTAAACGTAAAACTTGTTGACGTTTCACCTTTTTTGATTGGTATAATAATTTCTTGATTTGTAACTGCAACAGAAGTTGAATAATCAACATTATAAGTAGCTTTATCTTCGGTTATTTTAATATGAATTTGTCCATCTTGTTCTGCAACTTTAGAATAAATTAGATTTATTGTTTTCTCATTATCAATCTTACTAAAATCGATGCTTGCATCCTTAAAAGCAACAACAAAATCTTGTCCAATTGGATTGTTTTCATCATTACATGACCACAAAAAAGAAAGACTAAACAATAGGATATATATAAATATTTTTTTCATGATTTTTTGATTAATTAATTCCTAAATTGAAGGTAAGTTTAGCAAAATACGAACGTCCATATCCATACAAAATACTTGTAGAACCTTGGCTATGCGCACCATCATTTCCAGATGAACTGTTCAAATACTTTACATCAAAAAGATTTCTTGCACCAATTGTTAAACTAAGTTTTTTGTTCCAAAAACTTTGTCTTATTGACGCATCCATCCAGTTAAAAGCTTCTTGTTTACCTTTTACTAAAATTTGTTCACTTGTATTTGACGGATTATTTTTCAAGACAAATTGCTCTTGAGCTCCATTGTATTTATAGAAAAGTGAGAAAATTGTATTGGTTTTTGGCAAAGTGTACGAAACATTTGCATTGATTTGCGTTGAATAGAAATATTTATTTTTAACTGAATTTACAGCAACTGCTTCATCAATATCTTGCTTGATGCCTGTCAACGTAAAACCAACTCCTCCCGAAAATTGATGGACTTTGAATTGATTCAAATACGTAATACCTTGTACATCGTAATTATCAATATTACGATATTGATATTTCAATGGAGATTCTTCGACAACAATCAAATCAATCTTATCTTTCAGATTAATTTTCCACAACGATACTTTTTGCTCTAATGAATTATTTTCTCCGATATACCAATTCTTTTTTAAGTGAACAAAAGCAGAAACTCCTTTTTCTGGATTCAGATTTTCGTTTCCTTGCACATTATGATTGACGTCTACGAAATACGAATACATTTCCTCATAATTTGGCAAACGTGGTGAAGTACCAACAATCGCGCGCAATTCCCATTGTTTTCCAAATAGATATTTCGCACTCAAACTCATCACATACTGCTTATCAAATTGCTCCGAAAACATCACGCGAGCGCCTGGACGAAACGAAAGTTTATCATTTAGATTAATTTCAGAAGAAGCAAAAAAATCATACGTTCCTAATTTTCTTTCTATAGGTTTTTGGAAAAATTCTCCTGCCGAAGTTGAAGCAAAACCTTTTGTTTGATCGATTTCATAACCAAATTGAAAATCGAAATAATCATTTTTATTAATAAAATTGCTGAACATCCCTTTAGAATAATACACTTTTCGACTTTCATATTCGAATTTGTTTACATCATGTTCAATACCTTCAAGAATTTCATAATTGTACGATTTCAATTTTCTTTTTTGTTCTTGATATGAAAACGAAACATCATAATTAATTGATTTTCTAAATCTCCCAGAAACATTTAAGTGATTGTAAATACGATCTGTTGTATACGTTCTATCTTTTCCAAAATAATCAATTGTCGCAGTTGGCGCATTCGTTGAAGCAATTGGATTGGGATCGTAATACTTGGTTTCTTCGTTGAAATATTCGAATTTATAAAACAAACGATAATTGTCTTTTTTATATTGAACAAATGCTTTTGCTGCATTTTGCTCTTTTGGCAACCATTCGTATCCTCTCAATCCATCATTATTAGGATAATTCTTTCCTTTTTTATCATCAAAAAATCCTTGAAAATCATTACGTGAAAAACTTAAATTAGCGTAGATTTTGTCTGAAAATTTATGCCCGATTTTCAAGGATTGTATATGTCTTCCCTTATTTTTCCAATTGTATTCGTCACCAATTGTTTCCTCTTGCAAAGTCGCAGAAATATCAAATTTATTCTTCCCTCCTTTTTTAGTAATAATATTGATTACTCCCGCAATAGAATTAGCTCCGTACTCAACTCCCATCGCACCTTCTACGATTTCTATTTGCTGAATATCATCTAAATTGATCTGCGTTAAATCGGTATTATTTCCTAAACCTTCGTCGTTAACTAATGGAATATTATCCACCAAAATTTTGAAATATTGCGCATCCAAACCAAACATTTGCACCGTCGATTTTCCTGTAGAAGAACTCGGAATAATATTCATATTCAATGTTTGATTTAAAACATCTGCCAATGTATTTCCTGCTTGTCGCTCGATCATTTCTTGCGAAATTACTTTTACTTCGTAAATAGATTTCTTAACCGATTGTGCATTATATTGCCCAGAAATAACGGTTTGTTCCAAATTAATCGTCGAATCTTTTGGAAACGAATTAATTTCTTGAGCCTGTAGAGTTAGTGTTGTAAGTAAGCTTAGTAGAAAAAAGCGCCTCTTCATTTGTCCTTAATTTTATTATTTAGAATTAGTCTAATAATTAATAAGACAAATGTAAACGAATTTTTTAATTTATTTTTATTTATTCTAAATTAATTTATTGAAGAATGATAAAAATCGAGTTTCATGTTCTAATTCTGATAAAAAAATGAGATGTTAAAACATTATCAATCAACTCAATTTGTTAAAAAATTAAATTAAGAAAAGTAAAAATTGATCGAAATTAAAACGAATTATTTTCGTTTAGGTTTTGTTTTCGTGACAGTAAAATAAGACGCTGTAAAAGCAGACAAACTTTTGTAACCGACTTTATAAGCGATTTCGCTCAATGTAAAATTATTGGTATCTATTAATTCAATACTTTTTAGAATTCGGACAAGTTGCATATATTTCTGAAGTGTAATTCCTGTTTCTTGTTTGAAAATTCGTTGCAAATTTCGAGCAGACATATTCGCTTTATCTGCCAATTCATTCAAATTAAAATTTGTCGAATAATGAAAATGAATGTACTCACTCACCGGAATTAAACGGGTATCAACAAGAACTGGTAATTCTAGATTATGGTTTTCATCACAAAAATGAGGCAAACTATACAACATTGAATTTAAGAAAATCTTTTGCTCCTTCTCTTCTACCAAAAATTTGTTCCATTTTGAGGCATATAACATCATTTCCTTTAGAATTGGCGGCGCAACAAAAACATGAATATCATTGTAAAAATCATCCTTAAAAACTTCTTTAAACAAAATCAACATTGGATTGACGGTTTTCGCCTCGGAAGTCGTACGATGTAGCTTATTTGCAGGAATCCAAATCACATGATTTTGAGGGACTAAATAAATCTTTTGTTCGATATGAAAATATTGGTAACCTTCTTCAACAAAATTCAATTGGAAATAATCGTGCGAATGAACCTCATCCGCATTTTTGCGATTCTTCTCGTACCAAACATAAGTATTGGTCTTCATATGATCAGAATATTCTCCAATAATTTGTTTCATAAATTAATTAATTTTCTCTTTTATACATTTAGCTAATTATAGCAATAAAACCGTCAGTTCGAGTGAAATTCTGCAAGAATTTTGTATCGAGAATAAAGTTTTAGAAGATAAAAATTCATCTTAATTCTCGATACAATTTTTATTCATTTCATTTCTAAAAATCACTCGAACTGACGAATTTTAATTCAATATGTACAAGAAGTTAATTTTATTTGTCGTTTTAAATATAATATATGGCAAAATTAATAAAAACGACATGATTAATTTTGTAACCGAATTAGAAATATCAAGTCAATGGAAAAAAATAAAAATATTTGGATTGGAATTGCAGTTGTCATTTTAGTTTCAACTAACCTAAGAGCTCCAATTACAGCTGTTAGTCCAATTTTAGATGAAATGAAATCTGTCTTAAAAATAGATAATTTTCAAGCAAGTTTATTGACTTCTATTCCACTTTTCGTATTTGCATTTTGTTCAATTTTAGTGAGTAAAGCCACTGCAAAAATTAACATTCGACACGGATTAATTTATTCCTTAATCATTCTAATTATCGGGATTTACGTCCGTATTTACGGCAATATTTCGATGTTATATATCGGTTCGTTATTAATTGGATTGGGAATTTGTATTGGAAATGTTTTGACACCAGCGTATATAAAAAATACGTTTCCAACAAAAATTGGAATTATGACAGGTATTTTTTCGGTTTCGATGAGTTTAATCGCCGCATTAGCTTCTGGATTGAGTATTGCAATTGGAAATTGGACAAATTTAGGTTGGAAAGGTTCTCTTGGAGTTTGGATTGTAGCGGCTATAGCTGCACTTATAATTGTCTGTATTGATTCTTTAAAAAATAAAACAGCAACTCAACAAAAAATTGTTCAATCAGAGGATGTAAAATTCAATATTTTCAAATCAAAACAAGCATGGAACATTAGTATTTTTATGGGATTACAATCGTTGATTTATTATTGTTTGGTTGCATTATTACCTACATTACTAATAGATTTTGG
The DNA here is from genome assembly GCF_002484365.1 of Empedobacter sp. UBA7611. Taxonomy (NCBI): domain Bacteria; kingdom Pseudomonadati; phylum Bacteroidota; class Flavobacteriia; order Flavobacteriales; family Weeksellaceae; genus Empedobacter; species Empedobacter sp. UBA7611. Next base: position 25,466 of record NZ_DLJR01000062.1, on the reverse strand, counting down.
TATGACAAAAAACAATGCAGGTTGGGTATTTTCGGTTTTACAACTTGCCATGTTACCCGCCATGTTAGTAAGTCCAGTTTTAGCCTCACGCATGAAAAATCCAAAAATTATGATTTACATAACTTCCATTTTATATTTTATTGGAATCATAACATTGCTAATTTTCAAAGCGAAATTCAGTTATTTGAGTGCGATTTTAATTGGAATTGCAGGAGGATTTGCCTTTAGTCTTTCTATTTTATTCTTCTCATTAAGAACAAAAACAATGGTTGGAACAATCAAAATTTCGGGAATGGCACAATCTGTTGGTTATTTAATTGCGGCATTTGGACCTCCTATTTTCGGAAAATTATATGATATCGATTCTACTTGGAGCTATTCATTATACTTTTTAATGTTCTGCATGATGATCCTAACATTTTTTGGAATAAAAGCTTCTCAACCTAAATTTGTGGAGGAAGATTAAAAATAATTCGAATTTACACGTAACATACATCAAGCAAAAGCGTCTATAGAATAGAACACGTTATCAACGTGTTAATCGCGCAAATTGATTTTATTACGTGTACGTTTATGAAAACCGAAATTATACAACCTCATCATCCTGAATTAAAAAATATTGTTCAGTATTTCATCCTTTTCAAATCTGAAAAGGATGAAAAAGTTGAGTATTCAACTTTCCCTAACACCAATTTGTGTCTTGCCATTTACAAGCAGAATAAAATCATTCTCGAACAAAATAAAACAAGCAAACATCTTTTTACCTTAAAAGGATATGCTACATACAAAAGTTATTTATCAGGATTTCATGAATCTAATCTTAATGTAAGCATTGACGCTACTTTAGATGAAATTTGCATCATTTTTCATCCAGCTGCGCTACGCTTATTTACGAATATTTCGTACGATGAATTAATTAAAAGTGATGAAGTTTTTGAAATGATTTTCCCAAAATCTGCTACAGATTTTACAGAACAATTATTTGAGGAAAAGAATTCGCTGAAAAGAATTTCAATGCTCGAAAATATACTATTGAAAAACTTAAATCAAGATTATTTAAATACTAAAACCAAAGAAATCTTATATCTCATTCAACAAACAGATGAATTAAAAGTTAGTCCTTTAGCCAAACAACTTTCGATAAACGAATCGACATTATATCGCCTGTTTATGAATCAAATTGGGCAAAGTCCTAAATCTTTTTTGAAAACAGTTCGATTTAGAAAAGCGCTAGATTCTATTCTTCATTTCGAAAAAGAAAAACTTACGCATATCACTTACCAAAATAATTATACCGATCAATCCCATTTTATCCGCGATTTTAAAGAAATTACAGGTCAATCGCCTAATCAATTGAGAAATAAAACAAGCATTCAACAAGAACAATTGGCTTGGATTTATGCGCAACATTAAGCTGCACGATTTTTACAATTTTGTGGATACGTCACATCTTCGTAGACTAAATTAGTAAAAAACTAATATAGACTCATGATTATAAAAAAGACAGAGGAAATCCAAGCTTATTTAATTTATAATAAGAAATTACAAGTTTTAAAATACGCTAAAGAATATGGAAAGAACAAAACAGAATTTTTCATGAATTTCTTATACTCCAACTTTTATGAAACAGAAAAGAACAAAAAAGAAACCATCAAAATTCTAATATTAGACATTATTCAAACCGAAAAAACAATTCAACTACAAATTAATTTTTATAATAAGAAGTAAGGTTTAATGTTATCAAAATATTTGAAACGAATCTAAATATCAACATTTTAGAAAGTATTAACATTCAAAAATTGGGTTTGGTGCGAAAATTCCATTCAATATTCTCAACTTAAATAACCCTTAAAAATGAATACAACAAGAATTTCTAAAACATTACAAAAAGCACTAAATGATCAAATTACATTAGAAGCTTTTTCGGCACAAATTTATCTAATGCTTGCATGTTGGGCAGATGAAAATCAATTGGACGGAGTCAAAAATTTTATGATGAAACACTCTCAGGAAGAGCGCGTACATATGGCTAAAATTATAGAATATGTTCAAGAACGTGGTGGAACTGTAAAAATTGAAGCCATAAAAAAACCTGGACCTGAACCTAAAAATGTATTAGAGTGTTTTCAAGCTGTTTTAAAACAAGAAATCGAAAATACCGAATCCATTTACAAAATTGTAAAAATGAGTATGGAGGAAGAAGATTGGGCAACATGGAATTTCTTACAATGGTTGGTTGCTGAACAACGTGAAGAAGAAAAATTAGCACTCGATTTATTAGACAAAGCAAAATTAGCGGGTGGTGCTAATATGTCTGATGCTGCAAAATTTGATTTAAACAAAACGATCGGTAATACAGGGCAAGATTTTCCTACAGCAGATCAAATTAATCCATTAGCAGAATAATATATTCATCATTCATCTCAAAGGGCTAATTTNNAAATTAGCCCTTTGAGATGAAACTATATTTATCAACTTATTCTTGTACAGTCCAAGTAAGTTCCTCTATCGCATATCCTTTTTCTTCTGCATACAAAAGAAACTTTTGTTTTGTTTCTTCCGAAATTGTTTTTTGTCGTGATAAAATCCACATATAATCATGACTTTCACCAAAAACCAAAGCTGTTTCATAATTAGGATCCATCAACACTACATTATATCCTGAATAAAATGGTCCAAAGAAACTAACTTTTAAAGCTCCTTTCCCCTCTTCTCCGTTCAACTTAACTTTTCCATGAGCTTCTGTCCATTGGTTTTCTTTATCATCAAAACCTCTGTTATGAACTTCTATTACACCTTTCTTATTCAAAAAATAAGTCGCAGTTACATGACTCATATTTTTTTCATATTTGAAATCTAATCGTGCAATTTCATACCACTTTCCCATGTATTGTTGCGGATCAAAATTTTCGACCGCTGTAACATAATCCGGGATTTTAACTTTTCGACAATTCAACCAAGCATAAGTCAACCCTCCCAAACCTGCTAACGCTAAACCTGAGATCATTTTTTTATTTAATTGCTTCATAATTCATTCTTTTTGTGAGAAACTTTATTTATAAATTCAATTGCAATCATTAAGCCAATAACCATATTTGAAAAGGTTTTAATACATTTTCTTGTTTAGTTTTCTTTATAAATGAAATACACAAAACTTTCTAGTACAGTTTTCAATATTTCCTATCTAAAAAATATTTTCAAGAAAAAAGCGAATCAAAAGATTCGCTTGTCATAAATTAAAAATTGTATGTAAAACTTAGATTAAAAGTTCTTCCTCGTCCAGCGTAATAAAACAATTCTGGAACTTTATATGCACTATACAAAACTTGTGATTTTGCACTCCAAATTGTTTGATAATCGGTATTAAAAATATTCTGAACACCTAAATTAATTTTACCGAAAGGTAATTTGTAAGCAATCATTAAATCTGATGTATTGTATGAATCAATCACATTTTCCAAACCATCTGTGTATTTGAAACTTTGTAAAGTTTGAAATCTAAAATTCCAATTATCAAATCCATAACCTGCGTAAGCTGTAAATTTAGAAGGTCCAGAAGTTGAAACGTCTTGTTTTTGCCAATCACCATTTTTCTCCACTTCAGATTTGATTAACAATGTATTTGCTCCAACATAAAATCCTCCGTTCGTGTAAGAAACCTCTGTTTCTACGCCCATATTTCTTAATTTCTGATCAACTACTTCTACCCAAAGATTTAATCCATCACGTTTTAAAGCAATATTTTTATCGGAATTACTGATAAATCCAGAGATTTGTCCTTTAAATCCATTATTTGTTCTGAAACGATAACCAAGTTCAAATTGTCCTGTTTTCACACCAGAAAGAGGAGAATCTTTTACATTGACACTCGAACTTAAATCCCAATTATTGGTTGCAGAATTAAATTTATAATTTCCATATCCATAAAATTTTGATGGATCAGCCAACGAAACTCCTTGTGAATAAGTTGTCCAAACTTGGTTCAATTCATTAATTTTATACAACAAACCAGCATTTAGCATCGTCATATTATAGCTACTTTTTCCGCCTGGAATATAATCGGCGCTGTTTCCATAACCATTTGCGATTTGCAATTGTTGAGTAGAACCAACAAAATCATCCAACTTAATCGAAATATCTTGGTAACGAATTCCTCCCGAAACTTTCAATTGAGGTAAAATATCATACTCAGCTTGCGCATATCCTGCAAAACTTGTAGAATGATTGGTTGGATAACGATCAATTGTTAAAACAGTGTGATTAATCATTCCTCCACTTGATAATGATTTCTGAGAATCAAATACATTTTGTTGACCTTCAAACTTTTCAAAGTCAGCGTCTACACCATATGTTAATTTCAATTTCCCCCAATCTTTTACCAAAACAGCTTTTAGACCCGAATAATACGTATCCTGTTGAGAAGCCGACATATAAGGACTTGTCCCAGAAGGCAACGTTAAATTACCTGGAAATGGGTAAAATCCTAATTTCTCAACACGAGAAGCAAATTGAACATAAACGTCTTGCCCTCCTAAAATATTCGTTCCATTATAACTCAATGTTCCCATTACACGCTCTGTTCCTGGATTTTTATCCGTATCAAAACCATCTCGCATTTCCAAAACAGAAGCATCTCCTTTGGTTAAAACACTAATATTTTCACCTAAATATAAACTACGATCTCCATTATATTTTGAACGATAATATTGCACAGATCCATTGATTTGATGTTTCGGATTGAATTTGTAACCCGCTGTTGCCAACACATCAATAGATTGATTATATTGTAAATCTAATTGCGAAATATCTGCAAATATTTGATCACCATCTGCATCATAAGCTCCACCATTTTGTTGAAAAGCAACAGCCAAACGTCCAGTAAATTTATCATCTTTGTAACCAATAGATTGAGCTGCACGCCAATCATGATCATCACTTCCTGAAAAACCTGTACGTGAACCAAGTTCTGTTTCGCCACTAATTCCATTTTTTAGCGTTTTTTTCGTTACAATATTGACAATACCACCTGTTGCATTTCCGCCATAAATTGCGCTTGCACCAGATAAAACCTCAACTCTTTCGATATTAAATGGATCTATTGCATCCAATTGACGACTTATGTTACGGATACTGTTTAAGGAAACACCGTCTATCATCACCAACATCGAACGTCCACGCATATTCTGACCATAATTTGATCTTCCTTGTGAACCAACATCCATCCCTGGAATCATAATCGCTAAAGCTTCTTTTAATGGAACACCATTTTTAGCTTGTTGCGCAATTTGTTCTTGATTGATCACCCAAACAGTTCCTGCCAAATCAGATATTTTTGTAGGTTTTCTTGAAGCAACTACCACAACATCATTCAAATCTGTGGATATACTATCATTCGTTTGGGCATATGACAGCGAGGCACTCCCAAATAAAATTGTTAAACAGATGATATTTTTTTTCATAGTGTGTTTTTAAATAATTTATATTTGCTGCAAATATAATTTTTATTTATTCTAAATTAATTTTATTAATGAAAAAATATTTTCTTTTTATTCACAAATGGCTTGGATTATTTACAGGTATTATTGTTTGTATTGTAGCAATAACAGGAGCTATCTTTTGTTTTCAAGATGAAATAAAAGATGCACTGTTTGATTATAGAAAAGTTGAAATTGTTCATCAACCATTCATAAAACCAAGTGAAATTATTCTTAAAGTACAAGACAAAAATCCTAAACATGTTGTTCTTCGCGTGATGTATATGGATAAAGATCGATCAACCGTTGTGATGACGATGGATGATAAAAAAGAATCTTACTTTGTATATGTCAATCCATATTCAGGGAAAATCTTACATCAAGAAAATATGAAACAAGATTTTTTCTTGGTGATACAATACATTCATATGAATCTTTTATTAGGTGATATCGGAAAAAATATAATTGGTTTTTCGACTGTTATTTTTATCATGATTATGATAAGTGGATTAATACTTTGGTGGCCAAAAAAGAGAAAACAAGCTAAAAATGGATTAACGATAAAATACAAAGCAAAATGGAAACGCATCAATTATGATTTGCATAATGTATTAGGATTTTATGCTTTTAGTATTGCTTTTATTGTTGCTTTATCAGGTATTGCATTTAGTTTCAAACCTGTTCGTAATTCATATACGCAAATTGTTAATCTTGGAAAATCATTTCCTAATGAAGAAAAAGGATATGTCTATCAGCCTAAAAAAATGTTAGAAAACAATTACACTATTGTTGATTCGGCATATGCTTATAGTTTAAAAAATAGCTCTACAGCTGCAATGCATTGGATTTATTTACCTGTTCCTGATAAAAATCCTTTAGCCGTAAGAGCGTATCATAAAAGTTTGCGCTATTATGCGGTTGACGAATATCAATTTGATTCGGAACAATTTCAGGTTTATAAATTAATGAATGAGAATTTATCAAATGGTAAAAAGTTTGCAAACTCAATGTACGATATCCATACAGGACAAATATTAGGTTTATTTGGTAAAATATTAGCCTTTACTTCTTCAATAATTGTGGCAAGTTTACCCATTACAGGTTTTATTATTTGGCGAAATAAAAAAAGAAAGCAGAAAAAAATTGTTGGTTCATAAAGATTTTAAAACTCATTAATCATAGGTAAATTTTCAAACCAAATTATTACGCTAACATCTTAATACATTTTGTAAATTTGTGCTTCAAAAATAAGCGAATATGCAAGGACCAATTGGTGTTTTTGACTCAGGTTATGGAGGATTAACCGTTTTCAAAGAAATACAGAAAAAACTTCCGCAATACGATTATATCTATTTAGGTGATAATGCTCGTTGCCCTTATGGAATTCGCTCGTTTGAGACGGTTTATGAATACACCAAAGAATGCGTTTTTAAATTGTTTGATTTGGGATGCAATTTGGTTATACTTGCTTGCAATACAGCCTCTGCAAAGGCTTTACGAACAATTCAGCAAAATGATTTACCCGAAGGCAAAAGAGTTTTGGGTGTTATTCGCCCAACAACAGAATCGATAAATGAATACACAAAGAATAACAAAGTCGGAATTTTAGCTACGCAAGGAACTGTTTTGTCCGAATCGTATAAAATTGAGATGAACAAATTTCATCCAACAATTGATGTTTTTCAATTAGCTTGTCCACTTTGGGTTCCTTTGGTTGAGAATAATGAAATTGATAGCAAAGCTGCGCACGATATTGTAGAAAAAGATATTCAACGCTTATTTGATCAATCATCCGAAATCGATACAATTGTATTGGCTTGCACACATTATCCGCTTCTTCTTCCTGTGATTTCGCAATATGTACCAGAAAATGTAACAATTCTTTCGCAAGGAGAATTGGTAGCGAATAAATTAACTGACTATTTACATCGCCATCCAGAAGTAGAAACACAATGCTCAAAAAATGGACATCTTACATTTTATACGACAGATGATGCGAAAAGTTTTGAAGCAAATACGACAATTTTTTATGGTCAGAAAATTACTGCTTCACATTTAGATGTTTAAAATATTTTTCCAGAAAATATACCAATAAAAAACCGAGCTAATGCTCGGTTTTTTTATTATGCTTTTGGACAAATTATGAAACTGCTTCTACATTCAGAATTTCATATTTTTTTGTACCATCATTTGCTGGCCATTCAATTACATCACCAATTTTATAACCAATTGTTGCTAAACCTTCGTCCATTAAAATAGAATGGCGATTTTTTTTCGGTTTTGCTTTTTCTGGGCTAACAAAATTTAATTGATATTCTTGATTTGAATTTAATTCTTTTATTGTTACTTTTTTCCCAACAGTCACAATATTATCAGCCAAATCTCTTCTCAAAATTTGTTCTGCATGACGCAATTCTTTTGTCAAGATATTTTCTTGTTCTGCTGTTACTTTTTTTCTTCTTAAATGGTCTTTAATTAAATCGTATAATCCTGTTGTTAAAATAATATTTGTTGTCATTTTGATAAATTCTTAGTTAAACTTTCAATCATTCGAAGAAGATTCTCTAAGACTCAAATATCAAATGACCGAAAATAAAATTCGCTAAAATTTGATACAAATCTCCTTACAGAAAATTGAAAATAATTGATAATTGAAAAGAAATAGAAGGTTCCCTGTCTCGAGTCGTAACAGGGATTAGTTGATAAACTCTTTCGAGCTTCTTAAGAAAGTATCATCATGCAAATATGCCAACGACAAAAACAACCACGATTGGTTGTTTCTTCTATAGATGTCAATAAAATTTGCCATGAATTGATTCTAAAATGATTAATTCAAAGTTACGATATCTTTCTCAATCTAAAAAATATAAACCTTTTAAGATTATTTCAATAAAAAGGAACTTGAATTCAATTTCTGAAAAAACTGATAATCTTCATTTTCAAAATAAATAAAAACTGTCTAATTTTATAAAAATTTTAAGGAATTGAAATCTTACCTTTTCATACTAACTGTTGTTCTAATAACTTGTAGACCATTGCTACCAGTTATTGACTATTTGGTAAATTATGATAAGATTTCTAAAGAATATTGTGTTAATATAGAGCGTCCAGAATTATTGTGTAATGGAGTTTGTTATCTGAAAGAACAAATTTCCAAAACTATTCATGATGAACAAAATGATGATAATAAAATTCAAGTTTCTTTACGTACTATAGATTATTTTATTTATCAAGCTAAATTAGAAATCTATACATTTACCTTTATAAAACCTATTAACAAAGTTTCGACTTTCGAATTAGCTTTCGAAACTCAATATCAATTGGATCAACAACTTCAGCCTCCTATTTGATAAATAATCCCTATTTATCAAATTATTATCTCATTAACATTTAATCAAATTGACATTTCATATAAGATTTGTCAAAAGTTTCAATTGTTTATTGATTGCATTGTTCGTGCTTTTAATTGGTTTTCGATCATTAATTCCTTTTACTGTATTCATTAGTACTCAGGAGAAGATTATTGATGAATATTGTATCAATAAAGAGCGACCAGAAATGCAATGCAATGGAAAATGTTATTTATCGAAGCAACTAAAAGAAACAGAACAACAATCTGATTCAGTTTTAGTAAAGAATATTCGATTTGCAGAAATCTATATACATTTCGAATGCTTAGCTATTCCATTTATTCAAGATTTTATTGTAAAAATAAAACATCGATTCTTTTGGCAATCATCCTATTCTATCGATTGGGTTTTTAAATATCTAAAACCTCCAATTGTTTAATTAATAGAACAAATATCCAGTATTGGAGAACAATAATTGTTTTCCAACAGCATTTTTATTCAAAAAAATTAAACAATTATTACAATGAAAACAATCAAATATTTTTTAAACTTATCATTTATTGCATTACTTACTTTATTTACTTCCTGCAACAACGATGATGATTTCTCTGAAATTAAATCTACCGAAACAGGTAAAATTCAATTAAAGTTTGAAAATGGATTTGATAATTTGGGAGGAATTGTTTTAGATCAAACAACGCAAACTTCATCAAACGGACAAAAACATAAATTAACAACATTAAAATATATCATTTCTAACATCACATTAATTGACGAAAAAGGAAATGAATTTGATTATCATAAAAACGATCCAGACAAAGGCGCTTTTGTTATTAATCAAGATTCTGCTATAGCTAATGTCGTTTATTTAAATTTGGATAATATCCCTCAAAATAAATATACAAAAGTACGTTTCGGACTTGGTGTATCTCAGAAAGCTTATTTATTAGGACAGACTGGGCAAGCTACTTTTTGGGAAAAAGCAAAGAAAAATGGAATGACTTGGGCTTGGGCTGCTGGTTATGTTTTCTTTAAAATAGAAGGTTTTTATGGCAAAACTACTACTGATACATTCTTTTTAACTCACACAGGAAATATGGGAGATATTAACAAAAATAATGTTCAAGATTTATATAGAGAAGTAACATTAAATTTGCCTACATCTGCACGAGTAACTTCTAAGATTAAGCCTTCTATTCATATTATGGCAAATTTGAATACCTATTTAAGTGGTGATCATAAATTGATATTAGATGAGTCGAACAATAATATTATGGGATCTTCCAACTTTGCACAATTGGTAACAGAAAATATACAAAATATGTTTCGAGTTGATCATGTACATAACGACGAAAAAAATCAATAAAGTTTATAGCGGTGTTTTATAAACACCGCATAATTCTACAAACAATGAATAAAATAATAACAATCATTTTCAGTTTATTCATCTTGCTAAGTTGTAACGATGATGATATTGATTATGGACAGATCGTTGATGAACCTTATCAATTAGAAATTCCTTCTTATTTTCCTAAAATAACATTTGATACAGATAAATATCCGTTAACTAAGAATGGTGTTGAGTTAGGAAAAAAACTATTTTATGAAGGTCGATTATCTAGAAATAATACTATTTCATGTGCTTTTTGCCATATTCAAGAAAATGCCTTTACTCACCACGGACATCCTGTTAGTCATGGAATTGATGATCGATTAGGAATTCGAAATGCTCCTCCTATTCAAAATTTAGCTTTTCTAAATCGATTTATGTGGGATGGCGTTATTCATGATTTAGCTCAACAACCAATTTCTCCTATTACAGCTGAAGAAGAAATGGATACAACTTTTCCCGAAATTATTAAGAAATTATCATCAGATTCTTCTTATCGAAAAATGTTTAAAAATGCTTTTGGAGATGATAAAATAGATGCAAATCGTATTCTCAGCGCATTAGGACAGTTTATGGCTTCAGTTGTATCAAAAGATTCTAAATATGATCAATATTTAAGGAAAGAGGCAGATTTAAACGAAACCGAAAAAAAAGGTTTACAACTTTTTCAACAGAAATGTTCAAGCTGTCATAAAGGAACACTTTTTACAGATGAGTCTTTTCGAAATACAGGAATGTATTATAATAAACAATACAAAGATGGAGGTTTATATCGTGTAACATTAGATTCGACTGACTTTATGAAGTTTAGAGTTCCAAGTTTAAGAAATATTGAAATGACCAAACCCTATATGCACGATGGTCGATTCTATAGTTTAGAAGCTGTTTTGAATTTTTATTCAGAAGGTGTACAAAATGATAAATATTTGGATTCTCAACTCAAACAAAATAATCGAATTGGAATTCCTATGACAGAAGAAGAAAAAAAGGCAATTATTTCTTTTCTAAAAACATTAACTGATTACTCATTTATTAATAACCCTGCTTATGCAGAATTTTAAATCTATTCAAATGAAATTATATATCAATTTATTTTTCGTTATATTATTTACTCCCATTTCATTATTTGCACATACTGATAATGATTCTATTGTAATCTCTCATTTATATGATTTAGAATTAGATTGTGATGCTTGTGGTTGTTCAGCAACTTCAACCTCAAATGGAATTGAAAATCTTATAAATTCAAATTTCGTTGGTATTCGTTACCTTCATCAATCTTATAAAGCTAAAGAAGATGCTTTTTCTAATAAAAGAACACAAAAACAACAATTCAACACCATTCAATTATGGGCAAGAATTCCAATAAATAATAGAATTGACATCAATGCTAGCATTCCTTACCATTTTCATAATAAAGAAGGTAAAAACTCTTCTTCTATTTCTGGTATTGGAGATTTAAATATGATGGGAATTGTTAAAGTCATTAAATCAAATACAAGTTCTAATGAGCTAAAACATGGATTAAGTGCTGCAATAGGTTTAAAAATTCCAATCGCAAAATTTAATCAAGCAAATGCTGAAACAACCAATCCTAGTTTTCAATTAGGTACAGGAAGTTGGGATACTCAGTTTGCAATAAATTACCAATTAGCTTATAAGAATTCGACTTTACAATTAGTAACAGACTACAACTTGAAAGGAGAGAATAAGAAGAAATACAAATTTGGAGATCAATGGAATCAATTAATTCAATTACAACACCTTTTCATTAACAATGAATTAAAATTACTTGGAAAAGTCGGTTTTCAAAACGAACTTTATTATAAAAATGAACAATTTGGGGAGACGATTCCAAAATCTAAGGGAAAAGCTCAATTTGCGAAATTAGGATTAGAAGCAGCTGCTCGAAAATTTAATTTTGGTATAGAATATTTTCAACCTATACTTTCTGATTTAAATTCGGGAGAAATCGAAGTAAAAAACAGAATAGGTTTCTTTTTTAATTACAATTTATTTCAATCTAAAAATCAATAACAATGAAAAAAATATTAACATTAACATTCTTCATCATCTCTTTTTCAATTTTTGCTCAACAAAAACTAAAAGTAAAAGTTGTAAACGAGAAAGATCCTATTTGTGGAATGAATACCGCACAATTCTTAACAGATACCGCAATTTATCAAAAGAAAATTTATGGTTTTTGTAGTAAAAGCTGTAAAGTTGAATTCAAAAAAAATCCAAAAAAATACGTGAAGAAAAAGTAAGAGAAAGAAAATAATTTGACAGTAGTTGCACTTGATTCTAAGAAGAATCATTAAGCAGCTACTGTCTTTTTTTATATCAAAAATTGTTTTACAATTTCCTGTAAATCATCTTCAAACTTTACTCCATAATGTTTCCAAAGTAGCTTTCCTTGATGAAAAAGCATCAAAGTTGGTACACCATTTACTTGATACATTGCATCAAATTGAATAGTACTTACTTTCTCTTTATCTACATCTATTTTTATAATTTCTACATTATCAGAAAATTTTTCTTTCAAATTTTCTAAAAACTGAAGTTGTAACTGACATGGAGCACACCAATTTGCATAAAAATCAATCAAATAAAAATTATTTCCTTGTATTTTATCCAATAAATCCATTTTAAAATTTAGATATTATTACACTTATTTTATTGTTTGCCAAGGACCGCCGTTTATTGCTTCAAATCCATTTTTATTTAAAATTGTTGCTGCTTGCGCACTACGAGCTCCACTTCTACAAACTGTTACAATTTTTTTGCTTGGTAATTCCTTTAATCTTACTTCTAATTCTTGCAACGGAATATTCACCGCACCTGCATGATGTCCCGCCAAAAACTCCGCTTTTGTACGAACATCCAACAATAAAGCACCTTCTTGTAGATAGTTCTCTACATTCGAATTTGATGTCAACATTTTTAAAATCCTTTTGAAAAACATATTATTTAACTAATGGTTTTTGATTCAATTTCCAGTCAGCAATTCCTCCACTATAATTTTCAACTTCAAAACCTTTCGATTCCAAAAAACTTTGTGCAATCGTTGCTCGATCTCCAGCTTGACAATGCAAAGCAATTTTTTTAATTGGATCTAATTCATTGTATCTTTTTGGTAAATAACCAACAAAAATATGCTTCGCTCCTTCAATATGACCTTCTTTAAATTCTGCTTCTCCTCTAACATCTAAAATCTGAACCTCATCATTTCCAATGTAATTTTCCATTGTATCTGCATCGATTAAAATAGAAGATTGTAAAGAACTAAAATTACTCAATATATCAGTTGGAGTAATATAACCATAGACATTATCCAAACCAATTCGCATCAATTTCCGTGTCATTTCTTCTACTTCATCCTCTTCTACAATCAATACAATTGGCTCTTGATAATTTACCATCCAACCCATCCATGTATTGAATGTTTTATTGTTTTGAATATTTAATGTTCCTGGTAAATGGAATTGAGAAAAATCTGTTTTGATACGCGCATCAATCACTTTCATTCCAAAATCTTTCGCTTTTTCAAATTCGATGTATGTTAATTTAGCCCATTTCGGAACTTCAATCAATAAAGGACGTTTTGTTTTATTCAGCTTTTTCATCATTGCAAAATAAGCTGGCGCTTCGGGTTGATCTGCCAACAAATAATCAACAAATCCTTTTTCATTCGAATCAAATTGCAACGCCCAATTTCTGATTTTCTCATAACCAACCGTTGTACTAGCTACAGCTCCCAAAGCTTTTCCACAAGCAGAACCTGCTCCATGTGCGGGCCAAACTTGTAGATAATCTGGTAATGCTTGAAATTTTTTCAACGATTCAAACATCTGCTTCGCTCCTACTTCTTTAGTACCAATTAATCCAGCTGCTGCTTCTAATAAATCTGGACGACCAATATCTCCTACAAAAACAAAATCTCCAGTAAAAATCATAACTGGTTCTTTCGTCGCAGGCGTATCTGTCAACAAAAAACTAATACTTTCTGGCGTATGACCTGGTGTATACATCACCTCAAAAATTAGATTTCCAACTTCTATTTTATTGCCATTTTTTAATCCGACATGTTCAAAATCGTATTGCCAATCTTCTCCGCCTTCATCAGACAAATACATCTTCGCACCTGTTACATAAGCCAACTCTTGGCTACCAGAAAGATAATCAGCATGAATATGTGTTTCGACAATATGCGTAATTTTCAGCTTATTTTCTTCTGCTATTTTTAAGTATGTATCAATATCTCTTTTTGGATCAATTACAATTGCTTCTCCTTTTGCTTGACAACCTACAAGGTAACTTGAATGTGCCAATGACTTTTCAAAAATGTGTTGAAAAAACATATGATAATATTTTTATGGTTTAACCTTTTCTAATTTGTTGAAGCAAAGTTAAGTTGCTAAAAAACAATCGACAGTAACCAATGTTACAGACTTAAAATAGAGAGAATAAAGATTTTAAAAATAATTCAAACCCAAAACCAAAGATCAAATGGAAATAAAAATCCAAAGTAATATTCCGTATGATAAGGTTTTAAAACCTGCTTGTTTGATGGATTGTAAGTTAATCAACGAGCCAATCATAAATAAAGCAACAACCATTAATTGTTTCGAAATTCCTTGTAAAATATGATAGACTTTTTCGCCTTGAGGAAAATAAGTAGCGATAAGCATTGTTGTAATAAAACCAATAATGAAATAAGGAAATTTGTAAGAAGAGTTCTCTTTTTTGTTGAAATAACCAATTAATAAAGCCAACGGAAAAATCCATAATGTTCGGCTCAATTTCACAGTAGTTGCAACTTCTAAAGCTTGTTCACTGTATTGTTTGGCTGCACCGACAACAGAACTTGTATCGTGAATTGCAATTGCCGACCACAAACCAAATTGATATTGCGATAACTGAAAATAATGTCCAATAAACGGAAAAATCATTAATGCAATCGCATTCAACACAAACACAACTGCCATAGCAATGGTAATTTGATTCGCTTTTAGTTGTAAAACCGAAGAAATTGTGGCAATGGCACTTCCTCCACAAATAGCAGTTCCTGAAGTAATCAGCAGCGATGTATTCTTATTGATTTTTAATAATCGGTAGAATACAAATCCTAATGTAAAAACACTTAACACATAAATAAAAGTGAGAAAAAATCCATCTTTACTTACCGAAACTGCCTCGTGAAGATTCAAACCTAACCCTAAACCAATGATTGCAATATTCAATAATTTCTTTGAATATCGTTTTGAGAATTCCCAAATTCATTCTGAAAAATTAAACCATAACCAATCCCTAAAAGTAACGCCACAGACGACTCTACAAAAGGAAAAAAAGTAAATAGCAACAATCCAAAATAAACTATACGGGCAATCATTTGTTTTATGAAATACAAAAACAAAAGTAATTGACCGTATCAAAATAGATTGTAACATTTGTTACAAATGATATTATTTTTATAAAATTTTCTATTATAAATTGTTTCAACAAAAAAAAAGGAAGCTTAACAATGCGCTTCCTTTTATATTTTTTAATAATTACTTACTTAATCGTGATTTCGTTTCTATTCAGTTGAAGGAAACCTTCCTTTTCTAAAGCTTTTAATAAACGAGAAATAACAACACGAGAAGTATTGAGCTCATAAGCAATTTCTTGATGCGTTTTTAACACAACTTTACCTTTATTGATACTTGCGACATCTAACAAATATTTTTTCAAACGTTCGTTCATATCATTAAAAGCTAAATTATCAATCGCTACCAACATTTCCTCCATTCTATTATTGTAACTATCAAAAATAAAACGTCTCCACGATGGATATTTTGCTAACCATTCGTCCATTTTTACAATCGGAATCATTACCAATTCTCCATCAGTTTCGGCAACAGCACGTATTTTACTTTGTTTATCACCCAAACAACACGCCATCGTCATAGCACATGTATCTCCTTTTTCGAGAAAATATAATAACAATTCTCCTTCGTCAAAATCTTCACGCATAATCTTAATTGCTCCATTTAAAAGAATGGGCATTCCTTTGATAAATTGGTTTAAATCAATCATTACATCATTCACTTTAAATTCTATCAAAGATCCTAATTCATCAATTTCATTCAATAATTCTTCTTCAAATTGATATGGATAAGTTGCTTCTATTTTCTCTTTTATCATGTTTAATGTGGGATTTTGTTTCTAATTTTTCCGTAAAGAAAAGTACCGATTAATGCACCTACAATTGTAATTAAAATTGGATAAACTCCTGCCCCTAACAACACAAATATTGGTCCAGGACAAGCGCCAACTAACGCCCAACCTAATCCGAAGAAAATTCCTCCGATCAAATAACGAGCAATTGATTTTGTTTTGGGTTGAATCACAATTTTTTCACCATCGATATCTTTTACTTCTTTCTTTTTCATCCATTGTATTCCAATCAAACCTACAACCAAAGCCGAACCGATAAATCCGTACATGTGGAAAGATTGAAAATTGAACATTTCAAAAATGCGAAACCAAGAGGCCGTTTCTGCCTTGTACATGGTTACACCAAAGATAACGCCTAATATGATATAAACTAAACTTCTCATGAAATTAAAAAATTAAAGGAAACAAAACGTGAACCATCAAAAGTCCACCGATAAAAAAGCCAATAACAGCGATTAATGAAGGTAACTGCAAATCACTTAAACCCGAAATCGCATGTCCAGATGTACAACCACCAGCGTAGCGCGTTCCAAAACCAATTAATAATCCACCAACAAATAATAAAGCAATATTTTTAACAGACATCGTTTCAAAAATTTCGGTTGGAGAATATGCTTTTCCTGCACTTTCAAATCCCATTGCATTCAATTTTGCAATTGTAGCTTCTGAAATTTCAGGTATTTGATTATCTGATAAAAAATGTATCGAAACAAAACCTCCTATTACTGCGCCAACTAAGAATAATAAATTCCATTTTTGAGCTTTCCAATCAAACGAGAAAAAATCACATGATTTTCCTCCTCCCAAAGCTGAACAAATAGTTCTGAAATTTGATGAAAATCCAAAACTTTTTCCGAAATAAATCAATAAAAGCATTACAATTGCGATTATTGGTCCGCCAATATACCATGGCCAAGGTTGTAAGATAAATTCCATTTTGTATTTTTTCTAAAACGTGTACAAAGTTGGTAAATCAAAATTAAAATGAAAGTTACAAATGTTACAGTTTACTTAAGATATATTATTTCAAAAGCAATCCAAGAATTTTATACATTTGATCATTAATGAAAAAAATCAATAAACGAAAAGTTTTTAAACGAATGCTTTACTTCCTATTAAGTTTGATTGTAATTCTTGTAATTGCAACTTTCGCTATTCTACAAATGGATACTTTTGGTGCTGATGCAACTGGAAAACGATTGGAACGAATGAAACAATCAAAGTTGTATAAAAATGGACAATTTCAAAATATTCATCACACACCTGCATTTGCAGAAGGTTTTGATACCAAAAAAGTGATGTGGGATTTTTTCTTTGGTGCTAAAAATCCAAAACTCAATCCGAAAGATTCTATTCCGCATATTCAGACGGATATCAAATCTATTGATAAATCTGAAAATGTATTTATTTGGTTGGGACATTCGTCTTATTATATTCAATTGAATGGTGTTAATTTCCTAATCGATCCTGTTTTTAGTGATTACGGTTCGCCTTTACCAATTTTCAATAAAGCATTTAAAGGAGCAAATACGTATCACGCAAAAGATTTCCCAAAGATTGATTATTTGGTTATTTCACACGATCATTACGATCACTTGGATTATGAAACAGTGAAAGAATTACGTCCAAAAGTGGAGAAAGTGATTCTTCCGCTTGGAGTTGGCGCACATTTCGAGAAGTGGAATTATCTACCAGAACAATTAATCGAAGAAGAATGGAACACAAGCGTTTTATTAAAAAATAACTTAAAAATTACTTTTACACCAGCTCGTCATTTTTCTGGTAGAAAATTTAAACGAAATACAACACTTTGGACTTCTTATGTATTGGAAACACCTACGCAAAAAATATTTTTAGGTGGTGACAGCGGTTATGATACGCATTTCAGAGAAATTGGAGAAAAATATGGTCCGTTTGATTTTGCAATTCTCGAAAATGGTCAATATAATGATGCGTGGAAATATATTCATGCTTTACCAACAGATTTGCCTGTAATTATCAACGATTTGAAAACAAAACATATTATTCCTGTACATGCTGCAAAATTTGCTTTGGCAAAACATGCTTGGGACGAACCTTTGGAAAAAATTATAGAGAATGGTAAGCAAAATAAGCTCGATATTTTGACGCCTATGATTGGTGAACCACTAAATTTGAACGATTCTGTCTTCAACTTCAAAGAATGGTGGAGGGATTAAAACATTTATTCCCGAATAATATTCGAAATATTTTTTAAATCTTTAAACAATATTCGAAATTATTGATTTATAATAAGTTTATTCTGAATTATCTTCAGAAAACCATTTGTATTCCGTAATTTTGGCAACTGAAATTTAACTTTAAACAAAAAAATAAACAAAATGGAACTGAATAGAGAACGTCTATTGGAATTGGTGCAAAAATATGGTGCGCCCTTGTATGTATATGATGCGAACAAAATTAGATCGCAATATGAAAAGATGACAAATGCATTTTCTACAGTCAAACGTTTAAAGTTAAATTATGCATGTAAGGCGAACACAAATCTTAATCTTTTAAAGTATTTCAAATCACTTGGTTCAGGATTGGATACGGTTTCTATTCAAGAAGTAGAATTGGGATTAATGGCGGGTTTCAAGCCTAAAGAAATCATTTATACGCCAAATGGTGTTTCGTATGCTGAAATTAAAAAAGCAATTGATTTAGGTGTTCGCATCAATATCGATAACCTTTCTGTTTTAGAAACATTTGGTCAAGATTTTCCTAAATATCCAGTTTGTGTGCGTATTAATCCACATATTATGGCAGGTGGAAATGCAAATATTTCGGTTGGACATATTGATTCAAAATTCGGAATTTCTATTCACCAATTACCACATATCAAACGTGTTGTAGAAAATACAGGTTTACATTTGGACGGTGTTCATATGCACACAGGTTCTGATATTTTAGATATTGATGTTTTCTTGCAAGGAGCTGAAATTTTATTTGAAGTTGCAGCAGAATTCAAGAATTTATCTTACATCGATTTTGGATCAGGATTTAAAGTTCCTTACTATCCAGGCGCAGACGAAACAGATATTGAATATTTAGGTGAGCGTTTATCTGCTCGTTTTAATGAATTTGAGAAAGCGTACGGAAAACCTTTGACATTAATGTTCGAGCCAGGAAAATATATGGTTTCTGAGGCAGGATCTTTCTTAGCGACTGTAAATGTTGTGAAACAAACAACTTCTACTGTTTTTGCTGGAATTGATACAGGTTTCAACCATCTAATTCGTCCGATGTTTTACAGTGCTCATCACGAAATTGAAAATATTTCGAATCCAGAAGGTCGTAGCCGTTATTACACAGTTGTGGGATACATTTGTGAAACAGATACATTTGGATCGAATCGTAAAATAAATGAAATTAGCGAAGGAGATGTGTTGTGTTTCCACAATGCGGGAGCATATTGCTTCTCGATGGCTTCGAACTACAATTCGCGTTTCAAACCTGCAGAAGTCTTATTAATTGACGATAAGGATTATTTAATTCGTCGTCGCGAAACAATTCAAGATTTAATCGCAACAACAGAGGATATAAAATTCTAAGCTCAGAATTTTTATATATTTTTATAGTATTTTAAAGCTCAATTCAAGGATTGGGCTTTTTTTATTTCCCTAATTTCAGTGGTTTACTAAAAAATATCTCATGCACAACACTTCTTATTAAGTTTTGTCCGTATGTTTTTGAATCATCATATTCATAAGGAATTCTTTTCTCAACTGGCTTTAAAGGAGAAACATCTTGTTGTTTATTTGAATAATTTTTAAAATAATCTTCCATCAATTCATTATTCTTTTCAAGCGATAAATCTTGCGAATACTTAAAATCAAAATAGCCAGATTGTTGAGCAAAATTCATCAACAATTTATTTTTTAAATTATCATTCTGAGCAACTTCTTGCGCAAAAAGAGCAATTGGAAAAAGAAAGAATAAAAGTATTTTCATTATCAATCATTTACTGTTTTAAAGTTATGAAAATATTTTAAAGATTCAATCTATCCAATTTTAAAAACTTTACAATGACATTCGTCTTATGCAATTCGAAATGAATTAAATACTTTTGCTTGAAAGAATGAAAAAATGGAAGAAAAAAAAGACAAACGAAGTACCTCTCAAAAATTAATAGACGACGCTTTCTTCCTATTCTTGATGATTCTTGGAGCTTTTTGTGTGTTAATAATTCTTGTTGTGGTTTAAAAAATGAAACTATTTGATACTTATTTTAGTTTCTATATTCTGAGTTGGATTTTCATCAAACTTACACGAATTTATTCCATAGAAATTGAGTATCTCAACCATTATTTGACAGATATTTTTGCCGTTCCTGCAATGACACATTTGGGAAGTTATATCATTTCGAAAGTAAAATACAACAATCAATTATATATTTACCCTACAAGTTATTTGGTCATTACAGCGTTCGTTCTCAGTTTTTTGTTAGAATTTCTTATGCCAAAATTTTCTTCAAATTACACAGCAGATATATTGGATGTTGTCTGCTATTTTATCGGAATTATTTTTTACTTAAAATTCCATAAGCCTTATCTCTTAAAAAATGAGCATAAGATTATTGAATATTAAATTTCTTCAAAAACTTATAAATCTCTTGATTTGCACCATAAATCACCAACACATCATCTTTGGTAATTACCGTATTAGATGACGGAAAACCTTGTACTTCTGGCACAATTTTATATTGACCCAAGAAACTTGCTTCTTCTTTATTTTTAATAATCGTCATTACCAAAATATTATGTTGCTTTTTGAATTGGATTTCATCAAATGTTTTTCCAACCAATTCATTTGGTGTTACAACCTCTATAATGCTAAACTCTTTGTTTAATTCAAAAGAATCTACAACTCCTTTCACATTTAGTTTTTTTGTCCAACGTTCTGCAGATTCAGCTTCGGGTCGAATAATTTCTGTAACTCCAATTGCTTGCAAAACATTTTCGTGTAAAGAATTGATAGAACGACTAATCAAACGTTTTACATTTTTATTTTTAAAAATAGCAGTAGCCATAATATTGGCACCTTCATTTTCCCCAATACTTACAATTACAATATCTGTATTATTTAGTGGTAATTTATTAATTGATAATTCATCTGTTGCATCTAAACAAATGGTATAGGATAACTTATCTTTCAAAGCTTCAACACGTTGAATATTATTGTCAACACCGATAATTTCGTGACCAAGCTTTACCATTTTCTTACCAAGCGCCGCGCCGAAATTTCCTAAACCTATAATTATTATTTTCATAATTTTCTTTTAAATTAAAATATCATCTGATGGATAACGATAATTAGATGAAACAGTTTTCTTAAAAAAAGCCATCAAAATTGTAATCATTGAAACACGACCAATAAACATCATTGTAATGACAACAATTTTACTTGGATCTGATAATGTAGGTGTTAAATTTAATGATAAACCAACAGTAGAATAAGCTGAAAAAGCTTCGAATGCAACATCAATAAGATGTAAATGATTATCAAATTTTGTTATTAAAAATATTCCTATTCCAATGACTAAAAAAGATAAGGTCATTGTAGCAAAAGCTTTTTGTACATTGATAGGGCTTAATTCTCTTTTGTAAATTTCGATTTTATTTTTTCCGCGTGCAATATTAATAAAATTAAGAATTGCAATTGCAAAAGTACTCGTTTTAATTCCTCCTCCTGTTGATGCTGGTGAAGCACCAATCCACATTAACAAAATAACCAAAAGTATGGAAGAGAATTGTAAGTGAGAAAAATCTATATTATTAAAACCTGCTGTACGAGGCGTTATGGCGATAAATAAAGCTGAAATAAACTTTCCGAAACCTTGATGTTGTCCTAATGTAGAATAATATTCTTCGAAGAATAATATGATTGTAGAAATAATTAGTATTGTTAATGAGGTGATTAAATTAACTTTAGAACTTAATGTAAAAACCCAATTCTTACGATTATTTTTATTATGGAGAATTTTTGAAATTAATTTTCTGATTAAATAATCTGTATAACGTAGAATATTAATCAAGATAGGAAAACCTATTCCTCCTAAGAATATCAATGTGATTAGAACAGATTGAAATCCATAATTGTGAACAAAACCTTTGTTCATTAATCCATTTGGCAATGTAGAAAAACCTGCATTACAAAAAGCCGAAACTGAATGAAAAATACTAAAAAATAATTTGTCAACAATACTAATATTATAAGGTGCAATTGAAATATAAATTAATACAGCTCCTACGAATTCGATACCAAAAGTTAAATAGATAATCCTTTTTACAAAAGAAAAAACTTCACTCAAAGAATCGTTGTTTGCAATACTTCCTAATGCTATTTGATTCTCATAAGAACTATTTCCTTTGAAAAAATAAGCAATATATCCAGCAAATGTCAAAATACCTAAACCTCCTGCTTGTATTAATAACATTAAAATAAAATGACCAACAGGCGTATAAGTTATATAAGTATCAACAGAAGTTAATCCTGTTACACAAACTGCGCTCGTCGCTGTAAATAGTGCGTCTAGAAAAGAAATTGGATGATATGTTGCTTTTGGCAACATAAGTAAACAAGCTCCTCCAAAAACTAAAATAAAAAAACTGAAAATAAATAATTGGGGAGGAGTAATTACAGAACGTTTGAAATTAAGGTTAGGTGTAGCAATTTCTCTTACTAATTTTAAAACAATAGCAAATTGCAAATATTTGCTGACAAAAAACCAACTATAATCGGTTATTTGCATTTTAATGCAATAAAGAATAAATAGTATACTTACTATATCAAAAATGATGACTCGCGGAATAATTTTTTCTTTAAAATAAACATATTTAAGTATTGTTCTTAAAATTCCGACAGATAGTAGAATGATAAAAAAAATGTTTATATAAAGTTTATAAACAACCGGAAATCCAAATCCAAACATTACCAATAATGCTATAATAGCTAATGTGTACGATATTGAAAGGATTACGTTAAAAAACTTATTATTGACTAAAATTCGAAACATATTTGTTTCATAATAATTAAAAAGGCAAATTTATAATTATGTATACTTCTTACAAGTTAATCATTACTTTTTTTTTGAAAAGCTATAAATTAGTTATTAAGGTTTTTAAAGATTTTCATTCTACCAACCATAAAAACCATAATCAATCCAAAGCAAGCAAATAACGCATAAGAATATCTCAAATCAAAAGCTTCAGCAATATAACCAATCAGTGGTGGTCCCATCAAAAATCCTAAAAAAGATATACTAGAAACCATTGCCAATGCAACGCCTGGATTTACATTTTTGTTTTTTCCCGCTACACTATAAACCGTTGGCACATTACACGCAACACCCAATCCAACCATCATAAATGCAATTGTACACACAATAAATTGAGGAAAAAATACTGAAAGCATCAAACCAGAAAACATCAAAATTCCACTAATTTGCATCACGCGTTGTTTTCCATATTTACTGATAAAATAATCACCAACGAAACGTCCTGTTGCCATCATTACCATAAACGAAGCATAACCAACGACAACCAAATTTTGAGGTGCTTTTACGATATCTTGGAAATAAACACCACTCCAATCGAACATCGCACCTTCTGTTGCCATGCTTAGAAAACCTATAATTCCTAGTTGAACCAAAACAGTATCTGGTTTTGAAAAAATAGATTTCTTTTCCTTCGCTGGAGTTGATGTAGAATCGACTAAATATTTTTTATTAATGAACCAGCTCAAAATAATTAAGCCATAAATAATCACAAAATGATAAAATGTATTCACATGCAAATTCATCATCAATAATCCAATCAAAGCACCAGTAAAACCCGCAATACTCCACGCTCCATGAAAAGATGACATAATCGATTTTCCATATATTTTCTCAACCTCAACGCCTTGCGTATTCACCGAAATATTGCACATGTTTCCGATTACTCCAAAGAAAAATAAGACAGCACCTAATTGATAAAAATTTTGAGCCAAACCAATACAACAAAGGATCAAAGGATAAATTAAAACAACTATTCGTAAGACATTTTTGCTTCCAAATTTCGCTACTAATTTTCCGGAAAGTGCCATTGTACACAATTGACCAATCGGCATTATCAACAACAAAGTTCCTAATTGTCCTTCTGAAATTCCTAAATCTGATTTAATCGTCGGAATACGACTTGCCCAAGACGAAAAAGCTAAACCTTGCGAAAAAAAGAAGAGCGAAACAGCGAATCGAATGCGATTTTTTTGAGTTGATGATAATTCTGTTGATGAATGCATGGCTAAAAAATGATTTGCAAAGTTAAGCTACTCTCCCGAAATTATAAACTCAAATGCAAAATAGGATAAGCTTTTCCTTCACCATCTTTTTCAGAACGAGAAATAACCTTAAAACCTTGACTTAAATAAAAATCAATTGCTTGCTGATTTTGTTCATTCACATCGACAGATTTTACATGCAATTCTTGAATAGAAAAATCCAACAACGCCTTCCCTACTCCTTTTCGTCGAAAATCATTGTGAATAAATAACATTTCGAGATTTTGTTCTGCGACACCGACAAATCCTACCAATTTATTCTCAATCTCGTAACCAAATAAAGTAACATGCGGAAAATAATTAGGTAAATTTTCTTTATAATATTCAAAATCTTCTTTTGCTAAAAAATGGTGTGTGTTACTAACCGAACTTACCCAAATATCTCTCAATCTCGGAAAATCTACTTCTTCAATTCTTCTAATCATGACTATAATTAATTTAGACAAAGATATAAACGACTCTTTTCAAAAAAAACAATAAAAATATTCTATTGAGAATCATTTTGTTAAAAATTATTTTAAAAATAATTGTTTTTAGAATTTGGAAAAACGAAAAAGCGTTCTATATTTGCACTCGCAATACCGCAGTAGACTGCGTTATTGGAGAGTTGGCAGAGTGGTCGAATGCGGCAGTCTTGAAAACTGTTGAGGGTCACACCTCCGGGGGTTCGAATCCCTCACTCTCCGCTGAAAG